>JAZRBW010000001.1:0-20771 GCA_045635305.1 Faecousia sp.
TTTTCCTTTACATCCAGCCGCTTTTCCAGAAAAGCCGGTGCCTTGAACAGCATAACGAATCCGGCAATCAGCATAGGGCCAAACAGCAGACCCATCAACAGCCAGCCATTGGCGTACAGAACTGTTCCCGCCGGCAGGAAAATCAGCAAGCCCACCAGCAGCAGACCGCAGGTGAATTTTAGCAAACCATTCATCAGCAGTTTCATAGCGCCACCACGATGCTTTCTTCTCTGGAGCGCTCCGCGGCAAAGCAGATCAAGTGGCTCTGCAAGGAAACACTGGCGCTGGTGCGGCTCTCGCCGCCATTACGCACAGCGTTGACGAAATCTCCCATAATGCCGAAATCTCCACCGCCGTGACCGCTGGCATTGCTGCCCATATCCACAGGGATCTCCTGTTTCGCCTCACCGAAGCGGTGCACAACGATCTGCTTCGTGCCCATATCCGCTGTTATTTGACCTTCCGTACCAAAAATCTTCAGCTGGCGGCTAAAATCGGCAGACAGGCCGGTCATGGTGAAGGTAGCCACCGCGCCGCCCTCGAACTCCAGATTCACCACCTGGCGATCCACCACATCGTTATCGCAGTGATAGACACAGCGGCCGTAAGGACCTTCCTCCAGCGCCTTGCGGCGACCCTCCAGAGAAAAATCCGTGGTGATCACGTCAATGGGCCAGCCGGTGCGGTTCATATCCATGTACAGCTTGGGCGCATAGTAAGGACATTTCTCTGCGTGGGGGCAGCCGTCCAGACACCGCTCCGGCGCGCCAACCGGGGCATTTTCCGGCGTGAAATGCCGCAGAGAGCCAAAGCTGTGCACCTTGGTGCAGTTGCGTCCCATGAGCCACAGGATAATATCCATATCATGGCAGGATTTTTGCAGCAGCATGGGGCTGGTTTCCCGCAGCGTGCGCCAGTTGCCCCGGACAAAGCTGTGGGCCTGATGCCAGTAGCCCACATTTTCGATCTGGTTGATGGTGGTCACTTCGCCAACAGCACCATCGTCGATCAGCTTTTTCAGGGTCATGTAGAAGGGCGTATAGCGCAGCACATGACACACCGCCAGGGTGCGGCCAGTGCGATCGGCGGTTTCGACGATCTGCTTACATTCGGTTTCCGTGTTGCTCATGGGCTTTTCCAGCAGAATATGATAGCCCAGCTCCATGGCCTTCATCGCCGGTTTGGTGTGGTCATCGTCCAAAGTGCAGACAAAACAGCAATCCGCCATTTTGGGTCTGCTCAGCAGCTCCTCCCAGCAGCAGAAACGGTTTTCCTGGGGAATACCCATCTGGTCGGCAAGCAAATCCAGCCGATCCCTACGGGGCTCTGCAATGGCAACGATCTGCAGTTGATCCGGATATGCCTTTGCATAGCTGGCATACGTGGTTCCGCGGTTTCCCGCGCCTAAAATAACGGCTGTAACAGGTTGCATTTTCTTCCTCCTAAAGCACAATAGCGTATTGCTTGCTCTCAAATTTTCGTTTATCGCTCTCTCCATTTGGTCATTGCGAGGAGCGAAGCGACGTGGCAATCCCCCGGTTAGAGGGAAAACCGTATTGAAAAGTACTGCCAAAACCCTTCGGGGATCGCCACACCAGCGTGCGCGCTGGTTCGCGATGACCGTTCTATCGGAACGATAAATCCCAATTTGGCGTTCCGTTTTTGGATCAATTTTTCGCCCCGTGGGTGCCTTTTATGGCGCGTCTGGCCTGTTCTACCTGGCTGCGGGTAATGGTTTGCCGGTCATCATAGCGGGCCGCCAGATAAACCTGTCGCAAATCCGCAGCGCTTTCTCTGTCCGTACTCTTATGGATGCGTGAAAGCACATCCTGACTGGTATGGTTATGCTGCAGTCCCATGCCCAGATTCTTCTCCACACGCAAAAAATCCCGATAGATCTGCCGCACCCTGCCACGGTTTGAAAAGGCAGGCGCTTTTTTCTTCTTCGGCACAGTCACCGGGCGGCTGTTCAGCGGCCCCACATTGGTTTTCGCAGTGCGCTTATAGAACGAATGCAGCAAAATCACCACCGCGATCAACAGCAGCAAACCGGCCAGAACCGCCCAAATAACGGTTGCGTCAAAGGGCTCTGCCTCCGGCTGCGGTGAAGCCTGCCCACCTTGGTGGACACCGCCCAGACCAATGTTTTCGATGTAGTCGATGAATTCTTCATAGATTTCTTCATCGCCCCCTGATACTAGCAATCTGGAAAACAGCTTGGACAGCCAGTCTGCCACAAAGCCAATGGGTGTCAGTGCCAGTTCCAGAAGGTATAGGATCACCGCCCATACATTTTTGCGCAGCAGAGGCTCTGCCGCCAAAACGCCAAGGACGATGGCACCGGAGCTACCCAGCAGCATCACCATCTGCCGTCTGCCGCCCTCGGCACGGGATCCCACACCCAGCCGCAGCTGCCGCTGCAGCACCACGCCGCACAAAATATGCACCAGACCGTAGCGCACAATTACCGACGTATCCAACTGCAGTACCTGCGTATTGGTCAGTTGGGTCAGAAATTCCCAGACAAAGGCAACCGCCAAAACGCCTGCCAGGAGGAGCAGACTGCGGATAAAGAAATGGCGGTAGCCGGAGTATTCCAGCTGCAGCCTGCCCCGCAGAATGACCGCAGCGGTATACAGCGCCGGCGCAGCCAAAATCAGCCCTTGTCCACCGGTTTGCGCCAGCAGCAGACAGCACAGCGGCAGCACAGCACAAAGCCGACGGGGCAGACACCAGTCCTTGCCGTCAAAGAAGGTAGCAAGACCCGCAGCAATGCCGCACAGCACCGCCGGCAGCAGCAAGGGAATATCAAAGGTAATGGGGCCGCTGCCCAAAATAGCAAAGCAGACACAGCAATCCGAGAAGATTTTCAAAAGCATCATCACACTCATGCCGGTTCCACCCCCTCGCAGCCCTTCAGTACGCACACCCGGGTACCCACAGCATTGCTCAGCGCCTGAATGCAGCCATAGGCATCCCCCTTGTCGTCGGGCGTAATCACGATATAGGATTCGTTGCTTTTTCTCTTTTTCAAGGTCTGGCGGGTCAGATAGCGGAAGGAGTGGAAGCAGGTGCCATCCGCACAGCCCAAGCCGTACAAAATGGTATGTAAGTGCCGCTCACCCAGGCCTTCCACCATGGAATGGATCTTACCCACCGGACCGGGCAGATTGGCATTGGTACGGAAGGCATAGGGAATTTTCCGCTGCTCCAGCTTTTCGCAGACGGACCGGGTCAGCCGCAGGCATTCCTCCAGCTGCGCCTCATCCGCGCCTTCGATACTCAGCAGCACCACCACGTGCCGTTCGGCAGTGTAATCATACTGCTTGACCTGCAGGCTGCCGGACTGGGCAGTCCGGGTCCAGGAAATAGCCCGCAGCGGCTCCCTTCCGGTATAATCCCGGAAGCCGGTAGTTAAAATGGGGTCCTCCAGAATAAAGCGGCGCACGGAAACATCTCCCAAAAAGCCGCCCAGGGCATCCATGGCTTTGTGCTGCAAAGACCGGTGCGGCATCACCACGATTTTCTGCCCTTTGCCGTGGCTTTTCGCTTCCCGGAAGCCCAGCAGGTCACCGGCACTCAGGTGATAATCACCGATTTGGTAGACACCCCGCCGGTGAAAGACAAGGCTGGCATTTCTTGTAATACTGCGCCTTCCCCGCATGGTCATCCGATACTCTGTGTACCAGGACAAAAAGCTTTTCCGGCAGTAGGCTTCCTTCCAGTCCAGATCCCCCTGGGCGACGGCTTCCAGTGGAAAATCCTCCACCAGGCGCACAAAGGGAATGGGCAGGCGGCTGTAGTTATCCACCCTGGCGCTCCAGGTCACTGTCTGCCCCGGCTCTGCCAAAGGACGGTCACAGTTCGAGTGGATGTCCAGAGATTTCAGTGCGTAACCGGCCCATTTGTATTCCAACACCGCAAGTCCTGCCAGCAAAACCAACAGTACAACTAAGGTCATAGCGCCTTCACATCCTCCAGGGGCACAGTCAGCGCCCCAATTTGCTCTTTCAGGAAATTTTCACCGTCGCTGCGGGAGCCGGAAGCGGTGGTCAGACGGTGGGACAGCACCGGCACAGCCTCCCGCACCACATCTTCGGGAATCACATAGTCACGGCCTTCCATGGCCGCGGTCACCTGGGCTGCCTTGTAAAGCGCAATGGCGCCACGGGTGGACACGCCGCCCACAAGCACGCCCACCTTACGGGTAGCCTGGACAATATCCATGATGTAGGCCATCACATCCTCGCCCACATGAACCTCATGCAAAAGCTGGCGCAGCTGCATGGTCTCCTCCACGGTGACCACCTGCTGCAGCTGCTCCACCAACGTCAGGGTGGAGGGACGGGAAATGACGGACATCTCCTGCTGCCGATCCATATAGCCCATGCTCAGACGCATGAAGAAGCGGTCCATCTGGGCTTCCGGCAGAGGGAAGGTGCCATAGGACTCAATAGGATTTTGGGTAGCCATGACCATAAAGGGCTGGCGCATGGGGTGGCTGACACCGTCGACGGTGATCTGACCCTCCTCCATCACCTCCAGCAGCGCAGACTGAGTTCTGGGGGTGGCGCGGTTGATCTCGTCCGCCAGGATCATGCTGGCAAACAGCGGGCCGGGACGGAACTCAAACTCACCGAACTTGGGATTATAGAAATTGATGCCGGTCAAATCCGACGGCAGCAGATCCGGGGTGAACTGAATGCGCTTAAAATCGCCGCCTACGGTGCGGGAAAAGGCGCGCAGCAGCATGGTTTTGCCAGTGCCGGGCACATCCTCCAGCAACACATGGCCGCCGCAAAGAAAAGCCACTACCACCTGGCGGATCACCTCGTCCTTGCCCACGATCACCTTGCTGCAATTGTCAATAATTCTCTTGGTATAGGTCTGAAACAACTCCGGATTCATAAATTGCTACCTCCATAAAAGGATCTGCCCTGGCAGAATTCCCGTTTTCTTTATTTTACTATATCCTTGTCTTTTTGCAATCCCCAAAGGTTTTAGACAGTACTTTTCAATACGGTTTTTCCTCTAACCGGGGGATTGTCACGTCGCCTTCGGCTCCTCGCAATGACCGAATGGGGAAACGTTAAATCCCACTTTAGGTTTTTGGGGCTGCGTAATAGATGCAGCGGTGGGATTTGCCCCGATATTCGATCCTATCCTGCTTTTCGATTTTCGTCATACCGCTTTTTTCCATGACCCGCAGACTGGCAGCGTTTTCCTCAAACGCACCGGCCAGCACCCGGTCAAAGCCCTGTGACAGCAAATAAGCAATCACCCCGGTCATGGCTTCGGTACAATAGCCACGGTTGTAAAAATAGGGCAAAAGCGCATAGCCCATTTCAATACAATTATCCATACGCTCCACTTCGTTGAACATACCGATCAGTTGCTCGCCCAGATAAAGGCCGGCAACATACCGATTGGGATCATCGGACATGGCACGAATCCGGTCAGCCAACTTAAGCGCATCCTCTCTGCAGGCGAAATCCGGCACCATGTAGGTCTGCTTGACAGTCTCATCCATCAGCAGGTCCGCCAGCGCCTGCAGCCCATTTTTGCAGATCGGTTTCAGTTCCAGGCGTTCGGTTTTAACATACATATCGTATCACACTCCTTTTCTTGATTATAGCCCCATTCCTGCCGTTCGTCAATTCCCCCACAGCAAAAAGCCACCGGGCCGAAGCCCGGTGGCAATTTTCAGGGATTTGGATGGGTTGGATTTCAGGCAAGGATCATTCGATACCTGCAAGATAGGCCAGCAGCGCGCGGACGTCGCGGGCATTGATCTTGCCGTCGCCGTTGAAGTCAGCAAGGCTCATATCCACTTCGCCCTCTTCAGCCATGCCGGCCAGCTGCTTCAGCAGCGCGCGGGCATCGCGGGCGTTGAGTCTGTCGTCGCCGTTGACATCGCCCAGAGCTTCCAGGCGGCCGCAGTCGACACATACGCCATCCTCGTAATTGTGGCTGTTGTAAATGGTTTCCTTATGGGTGATGTGGCCGCAGTCACATTCACAGATCGCATAGCCGGGCTCTACACAAGTGCCTTCCACTCTGCCAACCACGCTGTAGCTGTGGCTGTGGCGGTTGATCACCAGACCTGCGCAGCTGTCGTAGGTATCACCCAGCGTGCCAATGCTGCTGATCATGCTGGTGGCCACATTGAACTTAAACAGGAAGTAGGCATTGCCGTTCTGCGTGAAGAGCACATAGATATTGCCCGTTGCGGGATCATAGGTCATGGACATGGGCGCGCAGTCGGAATCGCCGTAGTAGCCCAGGTTCTGGAAGGTGGCCAAGTGCTTGGTTGCACCGGTATTCATATCCAGGGTGCAAATGAAGTCCAGATAGGTGGAGTACACATAGACCTGGCCGGCATCGGTGACGGTCAGGGCGTAAACACCGGAATAGTAGTCGCCGCCCTCAGTGTAAATCGCGGTCAGCTCTGTCAGAGCACCGGTTTCCATATCCATCTGGTAGATCCGGCAGCCGCCCAGCATCTCCAGCTCTTCCGCGTAGGTCTCGCTGGCGAAGCCGGTGGAGGTAACGGTGTAGTAGTACTCCTTAATGACGGAGTAGCAGCCCAGCACCAGCATACGGTTGTTGGCCGCATCCCATGCCATATCACGCACTTCGAAATTGGGCGTATAGTGATAGTAGTAGGTGTAATCGCCGTAGTACTTGACCTCATCGTAGGCAGGATCCACCGGCATACCGTGATCGCCCAGGTAGTCGCGCTGGAAGCCATCCTCAACAGAGGTGGTGAAGAAGTTACCTGCCTCATCGAAGGCATAGATCACGCCGTCCACCATTTCCATGGCCCGGAGCAGTTCTGCCTCTTCGTAGGCGGTCAGATTGGTAACCGCTGTGCTGTTGGTACGGTCGATGGCGGAGAAGCCGTTGTCATCCCGGTTGTAGACCAGGAAATAATCGTCTCTGGGCATATAGACGAATACCTTGGCTTCCACGCTGAAGGTCTTGCCTTCCTCGCTGACAATGTCTGCCCGGATGGTGGTAACACCTGCGCTGACACCGGTCACAATACCGCTTTCGTTTACGGTGGCGATGCCGGTATCGTCGCTGGTCCAGGTGATCTGGGCATTGGCAGTGCCGGGAGCCATGAACAGCTCAGCGGCTACGCTCTTGCCGATGTTGGTTTCCAGCATGGTGCTGATCATGACCACATTCTGCAGCTCTGTGGGGATCTCGGGGTATTCATCCGCAATCACCATCAGGCCGGTGACCTGGCAATGGCCGCCGATGGTACCCAGGTTGAAGCAGGTCTTGTCGGCAGGATCGATCAGATGCAGGCCGGTGACATAGCTGTTGCCCATGTAGAAGCCGGTCCAGTACAGGTAGCCGGTATCGTAGTCATAGGCCATGGAAGCCAGCTGGTTGCTGAGAATGCCGGTATCCATGAAGAAGTTGCAGGTTCCATTCTCGACATCCAGGGTATACAGCTTGGCAGGTTCATAGGTGCTGGTCCACTCCAGAGGATCGTAGTTCTCTTCGCTGGTGGCCATGGCATAGATGGTGCCGTTTTCGTCGACGGCCAGGCTCATCAGGAAGGGAGCATAGGTCATGCACTCGATCAGGCCGCCGCTGGCCATATTGACGATGTACAAAGAGGAAGCAGAGGTGCTGCCTGCCACGGCGTACAGGGTGCCGGTGGTGTAATCGAAGGCCATGTCATAGACGAAGGGGAATTCGTCGCCCATGTCCTTGACGCTGGTGACAGACCAGGTTGCGGGGTTAATGGTCATGAACTGGAAGTTTGCGTTCCAATCCTGATCGTTGAAACCGTAGGCATAGATCACCCCATCAACATATTCGGCAGAATACAGGGTGTAGTAAATACCGGTGCTGCTGTCATAGACATAATCCTTGGCTGTGTAGGTCGCAGGATTGCTGTCCTCTATTTCGATCCACACATAGGTGTTATAGTAGGTCACATCCTGCACCAGGTAGCCGTAAATGTTGTCGGTAGACAGTTTGACGGTCACAGTGAAGGTGCATTCATGGGTAGTCTGGGTGCCGTCGGGGGCGGTATCGGTCAGGGTAGCGGTAACGGTGGTGGAGCCGACGCTGACACCCACGATCATACCGTTTTCCACCTTGGCGACGGTTTCATCGGCGCTGCGGTAGACGATACCGGACTGGTTGGTGGCATTGAGGGGATAGCAGCTGACAGCAGGCAGCTTTTCGCTGTCGGTCAGCACCAGCATATCCTTGCCGGAGATGCTTTTCACGGGGGTGTAACCCAGTTCGGGGATATTTTCAGGAATCACATACAGGCCGGTAAACTCAATGAAGCCGGTGCCGGTGGGCTCGCCCATGGCCAGGCAGTACTGGCCGGGGTTGATCCAGAATATGGTGCCGGTTTCGGGGTTGGCCCACAGGAATACCTTATTGTTGTGGTCATAGCACATGGACTGGGCATAAACCATGCCGGAAACGGGCAGATCCATGACTTCCTTCAGATCGTAGGAATAGACCTGGTCATTGTTTGCAGCCAGCGGTGCCACGCCGCCACCGCCCAGATCGCCCTTCACCTTCTTCAGGTTGTAGAGTTTGCCGGAGGTGCTGATACCATAGAGCTTGCCGTCGGTGTCACAGGCCAGGGTGATCAGGGCATCATAAGCCTTGGCAGACTCAACCAGCACACCGGTGTACAGGTTTACATAGTAGATAATGCTGGCGTTGTCGCCGGCGCTGTAGGACATGGCATACATGGTGCCGCTGGAATAATCGTAGGTCATATCCAGCACCTGCACGCCGGTTGCGGTGCCCAGGGCCACGCATTCTCCGGTGACAGGATCAAAGCGGTAAGCCTGACCCAGCTCGTCATAACCGTAGATCATACCGTCGTGACCGTTGTAGTCAGCGGCAATGAAGTCCACAGGAGACAGATAGAGGCTTTCATAGGTCATACCGTCCAGACCGATGTTCAGCCAATCGCCGGAGCCGATGCCGGAGTAGAAGTTGTAGGCATACAGGTTGCCGGTTACGCTGACGCAGACCACTTCACAGCTGATCCGCAGACGGCCATAGGCGGCGGTGATCTTGGCAACACCTTCGCCCACAGCGATCACATTGCCGTCCTGGTCCACGGTTGCGACAGACTCATCGCTGGAGCTCCAAACCACTTCCTGGGTAACGGGAGCATTCCAGGGCAGCAAATTGACGTGCAGAGAATGGGCTTCGCCCTGCTTCAGCAGCAGATTTTTGTCGCTGATAACGATGCGGGAAACCCGGTCGGCGGTGGGAATGGTGAAATCCTCATCCTCTTCCATAGTCAGCATACCAACATATTCTCTGTCGAAGCCGAAGGAGGTGGCGGTGTAGCTCCAGTCGGAAGGATCGATGACGATCAGATCGGAAACCTCGCCATAGAAGGCCCAGTAGATCTTGCCGTCTGCCTTGGAATAGGTCATGGACTGGCTGTACTGGGGAGAGGTGTTCTTGCCCTGGGAGTTCTTGGGCAGGAAGTTTTCACCGTTTACCTTCACATTGGTGACCGCACCGGTCTCGGTATCCACCTCAAACAGGCCGTTACGGCTGCTGATGGCGCAGTACAGCTTGCCCTCCACGAAGGTCATGGTATGGGGCGCATAGTAATAGGTTTCCCAGGTTGCGATCTCGTCCAGCTCACCGGTCATAATATCCAGGGTATACAGACCGTAATAATACTGGGGATAATCCACGCCGGAGGCTGTCTTGGTGGTGATGTACATGGTATTGGTCACATCGTCCCAAGCCATATCCATAACATTGACGCCCAGGTTGCAGATCTCCACGCGGTTCCACAGGCCGGGAACCATGTACAGGAAGTTGTAGCCTGCATCCACAGCAAAGACATAGCCGTTCACATACTCAGCGGCCACCAGCGCATAGTACTCGTAAGCATCGCTGGAGATCATGGTGACCTCAGCAGTCTCAGGGTCGATGGTTGCCCAGCCGAACATATAGTCCCAGCCATAGTAGGAGTGGATGACTTCGTCGTAGACCTGGTAGGCATACAGCGCATCCTTGTCCACTTCGGGGTTGTTGTCGGTCAGGGTGTAGCTCAGGTCGTAGTAGCTTTCGTTGCAGCCATAGTCGCAAAGGGCAACACTCAGCTGCTCGCCCAGACCGGTGACATCCAGGGTAACGGTGTAGGTGCCGTCACCGTTGTTCACCATGTCTTCCTCGCCAACATAGTCGTAGATCTGAGAACCGCTTCTGTTTATCAGGATGGCAGCAGCGGGATGGGCATCGGCAAAGGTAAAGGAAATGGTATTCTTGCCGTCAATGCTGTTTTGCTGAATGGAAGCGGTGTCCATCACGGGCTTGGAAACGTCGATGTAGATGGGCAGCTTATCAAACAGCACATCGGTCTCGGCGCCTTCATAGTCAATGCGGCCAGCGATGGTCAGGTAAACCACATCGCCGTCAGCCAGATCGGAGAAGTCATACAGGTCGTTATAGAACCAGCTGTAAACCATGGGGACAACCGCGCCGTAGCCGGAGATATACATGGTCTTGGTGTCCTTGGTCAGCAGTTCGCGATGGAGCTCATTGCCCTCGGCATCGGTATAAACCAAATCCATCTCCAGGCAGTTACGCATCAGGGAGATGTACAGCTCGGTAAGCTGATCCAAAGCACCGTCGCCATTGGGGGACAGAACGTTGTTATAGGTGTCATAGGGGCGGATGCCGATCAGATTGCCGTCCTCATCGGTGAAGACATTCTGCATATAGGGGTTAAGACCCAGCATCCAGTCGGCATTGCTGGAGCCCAGGCTGGTCCACAGCAGGTGGTAGTACTGGGTTGCGGTGTGGTTGGCACCGGGAACTTCCCACATACCTTCCTCGTACCAGAAGCCAGAGTCAAACAGGGGCGCCTCGTCCCAGCGCTCATAGAAGCCCAGGAAGGGCAGGCTCAGGGTCACTTCGCCCTCGCCTTCCAGATAAACGAAGCCTTCCACATAGTTGCCGCTGGGGAAGTAGGTGTGGATCCATTCCTTGTCGGCATCGGTCAGCTGGATGGTGACGGTGATCTCCTCGCTGCCGCCGGGGGCAACGGTAACGCTGTCACGGCTGAAGGTGACGCCGCGGTTATCCAGCGCGTGTTCCTGCTCTGCCATGAAATACAGATCGGGATATTCTTCGTCCAGCTCGTAGTCCTCGCACAGCAGGCTGGAACGCAGAGTATAGGTCTTGGGTGCATCGGAGTAGTTATGTACGGCGAAGGTGAAGGTGAAGAAGCCATCTTCGTTGTCACCCAGCTCTGCCTTGGGGCGGTCGCAGCCGGCCACGGTCAGATAAGCCTGGGCAGTAATGGCGCCCTCAGCATTTACAAGGCCGGCGCCCTGCTGACGGGGAGATGCCTCCAGGCCGCTTTCCTTGTCCATAACGGTGACAGCGGTGCTCATCAGCAGCGCGTCTACCAGCATACGGGTCTCATCTTCTGTTGCTTCGGGGAATGCTTCCTTCAGGTACTGCAGCAGCAGGGCAGTGATACCGGCAACCTGAGGACAGGCCATGGAGGTACCGCTCATCAGGCCGTAAACGCCGCCATCGACGGTGGAGTAAACATTGCCGCCAACACCGCTGAAGTCGGGAACCAGGCGCAGGTCGCCGGTGGTGCCCCAGCAGGAGAAGGAGCTCATCTGGCCGCCCAGAATATCCTCACGGAAGGACAGCTTGCCGGTGACCAGCATGGTCTTCTTCTCGGCATCGGCCATCTTCTGGCCGTCGGACAGGGTGATCAGACACACAGGAATATCGGGAATCAGTTCGTTGCCTTCCTCATCGTAAACAGAGGTGGTCATGCCGAAGTAGAAAATATCGCTGTCGTCGGTATTCCAGATGATGGCGGCCACAGCGCCGGCATTCTGGGCATTGAAGCTCTTGTCGCCGAAGGAGATCTCGCCACGCTTGATCAGGGCGACCTTGCCGTCCACCAGACTGTTGCCGTTTTGGTCATAGAAGTCCTCGGGACGGCCGAAGCCATCGATCACCACGTATTCCAGCTCGCCCATACCGGCCAGCTTGGTCATGGTGTAGTCAATGGTCATGTACAGATATTCGATGGAATACTGATAGAAAATTTCGGAGCCGTCGGCCAGAGCGAAGTAGTCAGCCGCCACAACCAGGTTGTCCACGGAGCCGATAGCCACACAGTTGGGATAGGTGGCGGGAGAAGCGGCGCTGCCGTTGTCGATATGGGTGGTGGGCAGCTTGTAGTAGCCATAGTTGGTCATGGTGGAGCTGTTGCCTTCGTTACCCACGGCAACGTCAACGATCAGATCGCTTTCGTTGATGCGGCGGAAAACAGAGGCGATCTCCATATCGCTGGATTCGGAGAAGCCACAGGCGCTGCCCAAAGACATATTGGCCACATCCACGCCCAATACCATGCAGTCTTCCAGGGCGCTGATGATGGTGTACATATCCGCACCGCCGGAGGGGTGGAACACCTTCATAGCGAAGATCTGGGCATCAGGTGCCATGCCGGAAACATTGCTGCCTTCCACGGCATTGGCCGCGGCGATACCGGCGACGTGGGTGCCGTGGTCACCGGTGCCATCGCTGTGGCTGACATTGTTGGTGCCCATAGCGTAGTTGAACATATAGGGGATCTTGCCGTTGTAGTACGTATCCTTGGCGGTCAGCTCCTTGCCGCCGTTGGCATAGGTATAGAAAGCTTCCGCATTCAGATCATAGGTATCCAGCATGGCCTGCACCATATCCGCAGTCCAGCTGGCGCCGGCGGGATCATCTGCAAAGGCAGGATGGTCCACATCCAGGCCGGTATCCAAAATGGCAATGGTCATGCCCTGGCCGGTATAGCCCAGATCCTGCCAAACCTTGGACACGCCGGACATATCGGCAGAGGCGATGGTGAAGGGAGAAACTACCGTTTCGGTGGAGCTGGCCTCATAGTAGGGGCTCAGGAACAAATTGGAAACACCGGGAACCGCGGCGATCTTTTCCAGGTTGCCAAAGGTGGTGCGAATAACGATGGAGTTGGTCAGGTGGGTAAAATTGACCAGCACATCCACATCGCCCACTTCCGCACGGATCTTGTCCAGCAGCTGGGTCTGCTTGGCTTCCAGCTGGGCGGTCAATTCCTTGGGAACTGCGTTGATGTTGGTGTAAGCATCTGCAGTAGGTGCGTCCTTCAAAACAACGAAGGCCGTCACCATGTCCATGGGCTGATACTCGGTAGCAGCCTTTTGCAGCACCTGAATATGGGTGGGCAGCTGGGCTGCGGTCAGTTCAATGGTCTTGCCTTCGACGGTGGTAGCGGTCCATTTGCCGTCTACCAGACTCAGGACATCTTTATCCAGATCCACCACATGGGACTTGTCGTCTCTGAGGCTGATGCCCAGCACCTTTTCCATGGCGCTGACCAGCTTGTCGGCCTTCTGGGTGTCATTGGCACTTACGCCGCCCTCCGGTCCAAAGGTCACCGCACCCGCAGCAGGGGCGAGGTTGCCCAGTACCAGGCAGAACACCAGCAAAAGGGTAATCCATCTCTTACAGTTCATAAAGTTCCTCCTGTTTTGGCTTGACGCCCGGCAAAATGCCGTGCGCCTGATTCACGACCACTACGCAAAAGGATAGAAATCGCTATATACATTGTACAATCCCAAGTGTCCACCGTCAAACCACAAAAGTACACAAAAAATCCAAAAAACTTTATGAAATACATACAATAGTATTTTTATGCAAAAAGGGGGCACGCCAGCGCGTGCCCCCTTGCCATTATTCCACTTCTACGGACTTTGCCCACAGGAAAAACTGATCTTCCAGGGCAGAAGCATCTTCCGTTATACACAAAAACTGAACGATCCAAAAGGCATCGGAGCCCACTTCACTTTCTTTTTCCGCAAATTTATCTGACAAGGTCAGCCGGATGCAGTCCTTTTGGAAGATTTTGGGATTGCCAACAGCGATACCAGAATCGTGATAAAAGCAACGCTCAATAAGCCAACGGAGTATCCGGGGTCAGCACGGAAAGAAACAGCGGTTTTTTCGATTCCGATATACAATAGCGGAATCGATGCCGGCAAGGCGATTTGCAGCCATGTGGGTATTTCATTCTTGGAAACAGCACGGAACCAGAAAAACACGGCAATCAAAATGGCAACACTGGCGATAATCGCTCCGTTTAACATATGCTTTGCAATGGGCATTACCTCTTCCGGCACGCCAATATCTGTAATAAGCCCAGGGGAGAAGGCGATTCCAAGAAAACCGAACACGACAATCAAACCGATTATCGGCACAGCAAGAATCCATCGTTTTGTATTGTTAAAGAAGAATACAACGCCAACAATCGCAACAAACGCAAACAGTACCACAGCGCTGATTGATTCCTTAAAAGTATGCAGGGCAATCGCATGGGCGGCAATGACATTCGAGGAATAACCCGATGTCGAAGGGAAAAGGGTGCTTACAACGGGCAGGACAGGGATGGCCAGAACCATGGAAAGGATGCCTGCAATTGCGGGCTTATTGCGGTTGTCGGTTAGGTTATGGGTATTCCGCTTATGAATCCAGCCAAATACACAGGCAAGCAGGACCAAAACTATACTTATGATACACTGGCGTTTCCATGTATCATGATAGAACGACAGCAGGTTAGGCTCTGTTTTTATCAGCTTTACACCGACATCGATGATATCCCGGTCGTGAACATAGAAAGAAAGGACAGTTTTAGGGAAAAGGTGGATCATCTGATAGACTATGACATGACCCACGAATGTAAGGATATGCAATAAAAGGAATGCCTTCAGCGGAACTGTCGGATTGAATTCCTTTTTAATTAACAATACGCCCAGGTACACGGAAAACAGACAAGCAGAAAAACGGAACAAGGGCGTGAGAAGAGTACCAAATTGGGTGAAGCAGGAAACAGCCACCAACGTAAGGTCTCCGTATTGAGCAAACACAGATGAAAGATATCTGCTGTACGCGGCTTCATTTTCCATCAATAAGTAAGGAAGAATACCCCCTAGAATAAACAGCGCACCGAATATGTAGTAAAAAATTTTATTCTGTTCTACCAGTCTGTTTTTTTGGGAAGCGTTTAATGTCTGCCCGCAAGAACTACAAAAACTAGAATCATCCGCAGTTTCGCAACCACAAAAACGACAATACATAACGCAAATCCTCCAAACTTTTTTGACAATTATACCATGCTTGCCAAACGTTTTCAATATGAACCCACAATTTATTGCTTGGTGAAATAATGATTTATTGAATGCCCCATCAAGGTGCGGGCGACAGGATTCGATTTAATCAATGTTTCAAGTTAAGCGATCAAAGCAAGCCTAACAGTCCTCCAGACTGCCGTCTTGCTTTGATAGGACTCTTCCCCGGGCTAAAAAAGTGTCCCCCGGACACTTTTTTGCCCTCACTTCGTTCAGGCCGCCCTCTTCGAGTCCACCGCCGCACCAAAGAAAAGAGGAGGCATAAGCCTCCCCTTTTCTTTGGTGCGGGCGACAGGACTCGAACCTGCACGCTTTCGCGTTGGAACCTAAATCCAATGAGTCTACCAATTCCACCACGCCCGCGTATGATCTTATAATGCTTAGGTGTGGGCGGTCGTCGACCGCCCGATCGTTTGTTACTCTGCGTCCTCCTTGGAGAGTTTCAGGCAGGCGCCCTGAATCAAACCAATTCGCTCCGATTCCCGCAGATCCCGAGTCCAGTATTGCTCGCAAATTTCCGCAAACGCATCCCACTGCAGTTTGTCGGTGGCTTCATCCCAAAGCGTCAAATATTCATCGTTAATTAGATTGTACAGTTCACTTCTGCGCTCCAGGTCAAAGGAAAAGAAGTCACTGGCGGTAATTCTGCCGTATTCCGCATCCCGATTGTGTAGGTAAGAGCCGGTAATCAAGTAGTCATCTACCTTATAGGTATCATTGAACAGCGGTTTTCCGGTGAAACGAACCTGGCAGAGCTTATCCGCATTCGAAGCTGAGCCAGCAGTACGCAATATGGATTGGAATATCTTACAGTAATTATCTATGGTCTGATCCTGGGTTCCGTACACACTTTTGTAGGCATCGCTCCAGGGAGGGCAGACCAATATGCAAATATTCACACCGCGTTTGACCGCATCTTCTATATATGGGATCAGTTTTCGGGTCAAAATCAGCCGATATCCGGAAATCCAGCATTCTCTGCGGCATCCGTCCATCAGGTTTTCCAGCAGAGACAGTTTGTCAAAGTGTAAATTGGAAATGCCGTATTCGTGCAGGCCTTTTACCAACCGATCATTTTCGCATTCCTTATATTTTACCACCATATCGGACATCATACAGAAAATAGATGCCAACAAGGAAGTGGATATGGCAATCATCAAATTAAACAGGAAACCCTGGTCGCCGATCATATACAAGCGGTAAAATACCAAAGTGGATATGATTACAGCTACCAACAGCGCCAACAAAACATACACATTGTGGTGCAGACGATAGGACTTCAGCTTCTGCCAAAAGGATTCACGTCTGTTCCCCGTTTTCTTCTTCATGCCCCAACGCCCTTTCTGTAATATACCGTATCAATACCTTCCCCGCGTCCGTTGCGGATTCGCAGAAGTTCACGGAATCCCAGCTTGAAAAGCACCTTGATGTGCGCGTGGTTCGTTGACCAGGTGCGCGTAGAAACAGGAAGACTGCGCTTCTGCGCAACATCCATCAGAAACCGATACATACACTCCGTTACACCGCGACCGCGGAAAAGCGGGTCAACGATGACCGTTGTCATATAGATGGTTTCGATCTGATCCTGCACATCCTCACAGATATGTTTTCCGCGGAATGACATGAATCCCAGCACCTGTCCTCGCTGTACGGCCAGAATCACAGACTGGCTCAGTAGTTGCTGAAAATAGCTGCGAGGCTCCGCCTTACTGTCCCCGTTCAGGTTACTCAGGTTGCTTTGGGTTGTGGATACACGCTGAGAAAGAGGCGGCACAAACTCATGATCGCACTTCTTTAATATATCATAAACCTGAGACTGGTAAGCAGTGTCCTCCAGTCGGTCAAAAAGCAACAGTTCCATATTCTTATTGTTCCTCTGCGCTCATTCCTGTAATGCCGCGCAAAATCATTCTGACATCGCGGACATTGACCTGGCCGTCGTCGTTGAAATCCGCAACGTACACCGACAGCTCCGTTTCGTCGATCAGGCCGGCATTGTACTGCAGGATCAGTCTGACATCCCGGGCATTGATGACCCCGTCGCCGTTCACATCGCCCACCTGAGGATCTGCCTCAGTCAGCTCCACCACAGCGAACAGACCAAAATGCGTCACCTCAGCCGTAATAGTGCCATTGTCGGCATCCACAACCGCCCGCAGCCGATCAGCAGCGCCGTCCTCCGTAATGTGGAACAGGGCCAATTTCTGCGGATCAAAGTCCTGAGGTGCTGCAAAGGTGACCTGCGCCGTACCCGCAGGCTCTGCGCTTGCGGTAATCTCATAGGCAGCAAAACTTGCCGCCACATGGCCCAAAGCCGTTTCCGCGAAGGTCAGCATTTCATCCGCCGGCATAGCAACCCGGAAGATGGTATCCGCCGGGAACACACCTGCGCCGGCTGAAACGGTGACGGTCTCCTGCTGCAGCATAACCGTCAGCGGTGCGGTCAGCGCCCCATCGGGGCAGGCATCGGTCTCGTCCCAGGCGTGGAACTGCACGCGGCCATTGGAAATGGACAGCACCGTTACCAAATAATGGGCGATCCGATAATACTGACCGTCGATAAGAACGTAGTCTTTTCCTTCCTCACCGTTGGGCTTTCCCCACAGCGGGACAACAAACCGGGAATAGGCGGTGTAGCGGCCGTTTTCCTTCTCATAGCCAAGCACCTGGTAGTAGCTGGGGTCACCGATGTCACCGGTGTTGCTGAACAGATATACCTGCCGGTCTTCCTGGTAATTCTGGAAGCCGTCAACACCGGTAAAATTGGCATGATCCCAGAAGAAGCTGGTATAGCTGCGCAGGGCATCCACATCCACCACAGCGAAGAAATCCATGGCGGCAGCCTCGAACACATCGGCAGGAATGGCATAACGGGCGTAATAGGTGTAATTGCCCTCCGTAAGCGGCTCCTCGCCGTATTCATCCCGGCACAGCAGGTGCTTCGTATAGTTTACGATGGAAGAAAGCGGAAAGGCTTCCCCCTCCGCAACGTCCCAATAGGGGGCATACCAACTCAGACCGTTGATGGCCTTTTCAAAGGTGGCGCAGTAATTGACGGCGGCACAGACAGGTTTGCTCTTGGGCATACTCAGCAGCAAAAGCAACGCAAGCACGACAGCTAACACTTTTCTCATGCAGCACCTCCATCAAATTATTTGCATAGTATTCGAGCATATTATACTTTAGGCACAGCCCCTTGTCAATAGTCAGATAAATTGTGCAGGCAACCACCAGCTGTGTCATTCTGAGCGGAGCGACGCAAAGGATCGCGCAGTCGAAGGATGACAGTGTGATTCAAAAACGCAGTGATAAACAAAAAAATGCGGCTTCGCAGCAGGAAAGCCCCGGCAGAAGCCGGGGCTTTGGGACAAATTATTCTTCGGCAGGTACTTCCACGGTTTCTTCTGCCTTGGGTGCTTTGGCAGCATTCACAAACTGCATCAGCTCCTGGCCGGTAATGGTTTCCTTCAGCAGCAGATACTCGGAAATCTCATCCAGCAGCGCCCGGTTCTCGGTCAGCACCCGGATGGCGGTGGCGAAGCATTCGTTGAGCAGCTTCTGTACCGCGGTGTCGATCTTGGCGGCAGTTTCCTGGGAGCAATCCATCTGGGCACCGCCGTCCAGATAACGGCTGGTGACCACCACAGGTGCCATCACGCCCAGCTCCTCGCTCATGCCGAACTGCGCCACCATGCTGCGGGCAATACCGGTGGCCCGCTGCAGATCGTTGCTGACACCGTTGGTTGTGGTGGCGAAAACCACCTTTTCCGCTGCCATGCCGCCCAGCAGGAAGTGGATGTCGGACAGCAGCTCTTCCCGGGTGGAGCAGAACTTTTCCTCGTCGGGCATATACATGGTGTAGCCCAACGCGCCGGAGGTGTGGGGCACGATGGTGATCTTGCTGATGGGATGGAACTGCTTATCCAGCGCGGCGATCAGCGCGTGGCCCACCTCGTGATAGGCGGTCATCCGCTTTTCAGTCTCGCCCAAAACCGTGTTCTTCTTTTCCGTGCCGGCGATCACGGTTTCAAAGGAAGCCAGCAGATCCTCCTGGGTCACCAGCTTGCGGCCCTGTCGAACAGCCCGCAGGGCTGCCTCGTTGACAATGTTAGCCAGGTCTGCGCCAACAGAACCGGCAGTGGCCAGCGCCAGCTTCTGCAGATCCACATCTTCAGCCAGCTTGATCTTACGGGTGTGGACCTTCAAAGTATCCAGTCTGCCCTGCAGATTGGGGCGGTCCACCGTGATCCGGCGGTCAAAACGGCCGGGACGCAGCAACGCCTTATCCAGGATCTCGGGCCGGTTGGTAGCGGCCAGGATCACAATACCCTTACTGGAGTCGAAACCGTCGATTTCGCCCAGCAAAGAGTTAAGAGTCTGATCGTTATAGCCCAGACGGTCATTGCGCTTGTGGCCAACCGCATCGATCTCATCGATGAACACGATACAGGGCGCTACCTTTGCCGCCTGCTGGAACAGGTCGCGAACACGGTTGGAGCCGGAGCCCACAAACATATCGTCAAAATCAGAGCCGGACACCGAGAAGAAGGGCACACCGGCCTCACCGGCTACGGCCTTGGCGATCAGAGTCTTACCGGTACCGGGAGGGCCTACAAGCAACGCGCCCTTTGGCAATTTTGCACCGATCTCGGTGTACTTGCCGGGATTGTGGAGGAAATCGATGATCTCCTGCAGGCTTTCCTTGGCTTCATCCTGGCCGGCCACATCCCGGAAGCTTACGCCGGTCTTCTGCTCCATGTAGACCTTGGCCCGGGATTTGCCCATGGCACCGATGCCGCCGTCGCCCATGCGTCGGGTGATGAAGCTCATCACGAGGAACAGTCCGCCGATCATCAGCGCGTAGGAAAGGATCATCGTAACGAAGGAATTGTCCTCCACGATCTTTTCGCTGCCCTTAACACCCTGGGCGTGGAGCTTTTCCAGAAGCTGCATATGGTCGCCACTGGGCAGACCGGTATAGCAGGCTTTTTGCTCATTGGCGGGCTTGGCCGCCTCTTCCTTAGTCAAATAAATGATCCGGTCGGTGTGGATCTCCACTTCCTCCAGATTGCCGGCTTCCATTTCTCTGAGAAAGTCGGAGTAGCTGGTCTCTGTGTACTGACTGTCCTCGATGGCATCGAAAATCAGGCTCACCACCAGCACCAGCGCCACACTGATCAGCAGCATGAGCATAAAACTGGGTCGGCGCTTTCCCCCCGGTTTCCCGCCGTTGTCGGAAGGATTATTCGAAGGATTCTTACGGTTATCTTCCATTATTTGCCTCCTGATGGATTCTTTGTCCCATCATATCATATTTTCTGTCTAAGGGCAATGCGTGTTTGACCCGGCAGAGTAAATTTTCTGTGAATTTCAAATATTCGTTTATCGTTCCCCTATTCGGTCATTGCGAGGAGCCGAAGGCGACGTGGCGCCCTGAGCACGAAGTGCGAGGAAGTGCCCTTGGGGTGCAATCCCCCGGTTAGGGGGAAAATCGTATTGAAAAGTACTGTCTAAAACCTTTGGGGATCGCCACACCAGCGTGCGCGCTGGTTCGCGATGACCGTT
>JAZRBW010000002.1:0-21119 GCA_045635305.1 Faecousia sp.
AATCCTGTATCTAAAACCTTTGGGGATTGCCACGTCGCGTGAATCAAGGTATGATTGCCCCCGGCAATCATTTATATTTGGATGCGCTGCGCGCAGCACCACGCTCCTCGCAATGACAGTTCTATTGTAAACAACAATTTATCTCAGAAAGAGAGACTTCCTATGAAAATAGGCAACATTCAAATTGACAACCCCCTGTTTTTGGGGCCTATGGCCGGTGTAACCGACTGGGCATTTCGGGAGATCTGTGCCGAAGCCGGTGCTGGCGTAACCGTAACGGAAATGGTGTCCTCCCGGGCTCTGGTATACCAGGACAAGAAAAGTGTGGGCCTGCTGCGCAAAAACAGCGGCAGCATCTGCGGTGCGCAGATCTTTGGCAACGATCCCGAAATCATGGCCCAAGCAGCTCAGTTGGCACTGGGCATTTCCGGCTGTGACTTCATCGACATCAACATGGGCTGCCCCATGCCGAAAATCGCGAATTCCGGTGACGGCTGCGGCCTGATGCGCACCCCGGAGCTGGCCGGACAGATCGTAGCTGCCGTCAAAGCCGCTGTGGATGTGCCCGTAACTGTTAAGTGCCGTCTGGGTTGGGATAAGGGCAGCATCAATGTGCTGGACTTTACCAAGCGGATGGAGGACAACGGCGCCGATCTGGTGGCTGTTCACGGCCGCACCCGCAGTATGCTCTACTCCGGTGTGGCCGACTGGGATACGATCCGCAAGGTCAAGGAGCAGCTTTCCATTCCCGTTATCGCCAACGGTGACATCGTCAGCGGCGAAAGCGCATTGCGCTGTCAGAAGTGGACAGGAGCCGATGGCCTGATGATCGGCAGAGCCACCCTGGGCGACCCCTGGATCTTCACGGAAGTAAGGGCTGCCATGGAGGGCAAGGAATACGCAAGCCGTCCTGCTTTAGCCCAGCGGGTGGATACCGCCGTACGGCAATTTGAGCTGGCTTACGAAGATAAAGGCGAAAAGATTGCCTGTCTGGAAGCCCGCAAGCATTTTGCCTGGTACTTACGGGGCGTCAGCCACAGCAGCTACTACAAGGATCAAATCTCCCATATTACCACCATGGAAGATATGCGCCGCATCGCAAAAGGCATCAAAAATGATCTGAAATAATTGGTAAGCATAGTTTTTCCGCCGCGTCACACCCTACATTGCGAGGTGATATGTGATGCGGCGGATCTTTTTATGCCTGATTATGATGGGACTCCTGGCTGTGCCTGTCAGGGCGGAGCCTATCAAATGGTTGGATTTTGATATACCTTACGAATCGCTGCGCTATGCCATGGAGCAGGATATTGCCACCTTTGAGCAGGAAAAGCACTTGAGCTGGATCGATATTTTAGCGGTAGCGGCCTGTCGAACCGGCGGTAAATGCGGCCTGGCATCGGTAAAAAAAGCTATCTCTGACCTAAAGAGCGGCAAGCCTCCGCAGGAATTACTGGGTAGCACCTACAAATATTTCAGCTATTATCATGAAGCTTACACCGCTGCCCTTGGTGGGTTGCTGGGCAGCTATGAAATTGAAATCAATGGCGAGTGGAAGCCAACCTATGGATTGAAAGCTTTCTCCCCCGTCGCCGCAGGCTACCACTATGCCCATTGCAGCGATTTTGGTGTCAGCCGCAGCTTCGGTTTTCAGCGAAAGCATCTGGGCAACGATCTGATGGGCAGTCTGGGCACACCCATCGTTGCCGTGGAGGGCGGTGTAGTGGAAGCAATGGGTTGGAACTGCTACGGCGGCTGGCGGGTGGGCATCCGGTCTTTTGATTCCAAACGCTATTACTATTATGCCCATTTGAAAAAGGATACCCCCTTTGCGCCGGGCTTGGCGGTGGGGCAAGTGGTACAGGCGGGCGATTTGATTGGGTATATGGGGCGCACCGGCTATTCGGACAAGGAAAATGTCAACAACATTGAAACGGTGCACCTGCATTTTGGAATGCAGGTGATCTTCGATGAAAGCCAAAAAGAGTGCAATTCCGAGATTTGGATCGACGTTTACGATATTGTGCGATTGCTGTCCTCCCACCGCAGCAGCATCCGGGGCGAAAAACGGCTGTACCCCTACCGGGATCTGGATATTGAGGATTATCCGAAGGAACGATAAATTGTTGTTTACCAGATTTAGGTCATTCCGAGCCAGTGCGCACACTGGCGTGGGAATCCCCCGGAATATGGGGAAAATGCTCCGAAATCCTGTGTCTAAAACCTTTGGGGATTGCCACACCAGTGACATCGGTCACTGGTTCGCAATGACCGAATATCTTAGCGCAAACAACAATTTATATCAGCAGGTCATTGATTTTTCCATCTTTTTGTGTTAGCATATAAAATAGAAAATTATGTGCAAAAGAGGTATGAACTATGGATTATCAAGCACTTGCTGATCTTCTGTTTCCCAATGTGACCGAGACCCCCGAAACTCTGGAGGAGAAATATCCCCTGCGTGAAGTGCCCGAGGGCGCAGTCATCACCCGTATGGCTCCCTCCCCCACCGGCTTTGTCCATCTGGGCAACCTGGTACAGGGTCTGACTTCCGAGCGTATGGCACACCAGTCCGGTGGCGTGCTGTTTTTGCGTGTGGAGGACACCGATGCCAAGCGTGAAGTGGCCGGCGCCGTGGAGGTGCTGATCGATACGCTGAAGCATTACGGCATCGCTTTTGACGAAGGCGCTACCCACACCGGCGACGCAGGCCAGTACGGTCCCTACCGTCAGCGTCAGCGCGCTGCTATCTACCATGTGTATGCCAAGAAGCTGGTGAGCGAGGGTATGGCCTACCCCTGCTTCGCTACCGAGGAAGAGCTGGCCGCCATGCGTGAAATCCAGGAAGCGAACAAGGAAAACACCGGCTACTACGGCAAGTATGCCATCTGGCGTGACCGCTCTATCGAGGATATTCAGGCCCAGTTGGCTGCCGGCAATCCCTGGGTACTGCGTTTCAGAAGCACCGGTTCTATCGAGAACCAGTTTAAGTTCGACGATCTGGTCAAGGGCAAGCTGACCATCACAGAAAATGACATTGACCATGTCCTTCTGAAGTCTGACGGCATTCCCACCTACCACTTCGCCCACGCCTGCGACGATCATCTGATGCGCACCACCCATGTGGTCCGTGGCGACGAGTGGCTGCCCACCCTGCCCTTCCACATCCAGCTGTTCAAGGCGCTGGGCTTCAAGCTGCCCAAGTATGTCCACATTGGGCCACTGATGAAGATGGACGGCAGCTCCAAGCGCAAGCTGAGTAAGCGCAAGGACCCCGAGCTGGCGCTGACCTTCTACAAGGCCGAGGGTTTCCCTGTCAAGGCCGTGTACGAATACATTATGACCATCCTCAACTCCAATTTCGAGGACTGGCGCCGTGCTAATCCGGATGCCGAGGCTACCGAATTTAAGTTCAGCCCCAAGAAGCTGAACCCCGCAGGCAGCCTGTTCGACTACGCCAAGCTGGTAGACGTGAGTAAGAATGTCATTTCCCGTATGGGCGCTGAGGAGGTCTGCACGCTGCTGACCCAGTGGGCACAGGAATTCGACCCCGACTTCGGTGCAAAACTTGCTGCAGAACCTGAGTTCGCTACCAAGATTCTGGCCATTGGCCGTGGCGGCAAGAAGCCCAGAAAGGATCTGGCCGTTTGGAAGGATGCCAAGGAATACATGGGCTTCTTCTATGACGAATACCTCCAGACCCCTGTGTTTGACGAAAAGTTCAGCAAGGACACCGTCAAGACCGTGCTGGAGAAGTTCCTGGCTGTGTATGACTACGCAGACGACTCTGCCGTCTGGTTTGACAAGGTCAAGGCCATCACAGAGAGCATGGGCTTCACCACCGATATGAAGGCCTACAAGGCTGATCCCACCGCTTTCCCCGGCACCGTGGCTGACATTTCCACCTTCATCCGCCAGGCCGTCACCGGCAAGACCAATGCCCCTGACCTGCACTCCGTGATGCAGATTTTGGGCTACGAGAGAAGCGTGCAGAGAATCCGCAATACGATTGCAAGTCTGTAATAATTTAACCGCCCTTCCCAATTTAGGGAAGGGCGGTTCATTTTTCATAAATAACTTGTAATTATGAATTACTTCTTATCTCTCTTACGGCAGAGGTAGATATCCAGCTTATCCTTCATATTATCGGGCATGGTGCGGGCCACGGGCAGCTGGACGGCATTGGCCATGCGGTCAGCGAAAGCGCAGATGACAGCGATGTCGTCTTCCATGTGCTCAGCCTTCATAACCGCCATAGTGTCATAACTGTTGTGGATGGTAGCGGTGTTAGGCGGGCAGACACGGGCGAAGGACACGGCGGGGATACCCTTGTCGGCAAAGGGGGTGGAGTCGGAGGAGTACACATCCTGGTAAGCGCGGATGGACTTGCCCAACTCGTAGCCCAGATACTCGATATAGTTGACCAACTTATCCTCGGTGGTGCAGCAGGCGATCATCTTGCCCATGATGCAGCCGATCATATCCAGATTGATGTTCAGCACCACATCCTTCAGCGCTTCCTCATGGTCACGGCAGTAGGCCTTGGCACCCAGCAGGCCACGCTCTTCGCTGCCGCACCAGACGAAACGCAGGCCGTAGCTGTGGGGATGCTTGGTGAAGTACTCAGCGATACCCAGCAGGCCAACGGAGCCGGACATATTGTCGTATGCGCCCTGAGAAAGGCTGGTGGAGTCATAGTGGGCGGTGAACACGATGGTTTCGGGACGGCTGCCGGGCATATCCAGCACCACATTGTGGGAATTGGCGGTGAATTCTTCCTGCTTCAGCACGATCTTGGCGGTAGCGGCGTTGTTCTTCACCAGCTCGATAGCGGACTTGGCGTTGATGTTGACACCGGGGATCTTTGCCACGCCCTCGGAAACCTGGGCCCGCAGCTCCCGCTGGTCAATGTCGCAGTCGGCGTAGTTGGCGTTGCCATCGTAAGTAATGAAGCCTACCGCACCGTTTTCCAGGATGTCACGGTACATCCAGTAGCCCAGATACCCATCCAGCAGGACGATCTTGCCCTTGCACTTGGAAAGCGCATACTTGTCGTTGGAGGTCAGGTAATACAGGGGTGCCTCCACCTCATGAGAGCCGGCATTGCGGTAGCCCTTGCAGGTAATCTCCTTGCCGTCCACGATCAAAGTGGCTTCCTCGATGGTGGCCATCTGCACTTCAAAGGGCTCGATGGTGGCATCCATGCCCAGAGCGGCAACCTGTTCCTTCAGGTACTCTGCGCAGCGCAACTCTTCTGCGGAGCCACCCATGCGCACATAAGCGGTGTCGGCAAAAATCTTCATAATATCCATTTTGTTTTCCTCCTTATATTCTGGCCACGCCGGTTTTCCGGGCGGCTTCAGCTACGGCTTTGGCGACTGCCGGACCTACCCGGCGGTCAAAGGCTTTGGGGATGATGTTCTCAGCGCTCAATTCTTCCTCGGGGATCATAGAGGCGATGGCATAAGCAGCGGCCAGCTTCATTTCCTCGTTGATCTGACTGGCACGCACATCGAAAGCGCCACGGAAAATGCCCGGGAAGGCCAGCACATTGTTGATCTGGTTGGCAAAATCACTGCGTCCGGTGGACACGATCCGCGCACCGGCGGCCTTGGCCACATCCGGGAAGATCTCCGGGGTGGGGTTGGCACAGGCAAAAACGATGGCGTTTTTGTTCATGGTGGCAACCATTTCGCCCGTCAGCACACCGGGAGCAGAGGTGCCGATGAACACATCCGCACCCACCAGCTTTTCTGCTAATGTACCCGGGGTCTGGTCAGGATTGGTGATTTTCGCCATTTCCGCCTGGGCCCAGTTCATACCGGGACAGCCTTCATACAGGGCACCCTGTTTATCGCACATGGTGATGTTTTTGAAACCCACAGCCAGCAGAAGCTTGACGATGGAGATACCGGCAGCGCCCGCACCCACGGTGACGACCTTCACGTCCTCTTTCCGTTTGCCCACCACCTTCAGAGCATTGATCAGGCCGGACAGAACGATGACAGCGGTGCCGTGCTGATCGTCGTGGAACACGGGAATGTCACACAGTTCTTTCAGTTTGGCTTCGATCTCAAAGCAACGGGGCGCGGCAATATCCTCCAGGTTGATGCCGCCAAAGGAGCCGGAAATATTGTAGACAGTACGAACAAATTCGTCCACATCCTTAGTCTTCACGCACAGCGGGAAGGCATCCACATCGGCAAAGGCCTTGAACAGGGCGCATTTTCCCTCCATCACCGGCATACCGGCCTCCGGGCCGATGTCGCCAAGACCCAGTACCGCGCTGCCGTCGGTGATGACGGCGCACAGGTTATGCCGGCGGGTCAGTTCGTAGGATCGGGAAATGTCCTTTTGGATTTCCAGGCAAGGCTGTGCCACGCCGGGGGTATAGGCCAGGGACAGGTCGTCCTTGTTCTCCACCGGCACCTTGCAGACCACTTCGATCTTGCCGCCCCACTGCTTGTGGCGTTTTAATGACTCTTTTGCGTAATCCATGATCAGATCTCCTTATGAAAGCACATACAGTTATCCGCACCGGCGGGACTGCCATAATAATCGCGAAGTTGATAGCCCAGGGACAGATACAGAGCCTGGGAACCGGTAGTATCCACCGCTGTTTCCAAAATCAGCTGATGCCGTCCGGACTGGGCGACGCTTTCTTCCAATGCCCGGATCACAGCACCGGCAACACCACGGCGGCGGTATGCTTCTTTGACATAGATGCGCTTGATCTCGGCAATCTCACCGTCCACAGCTTTCCATGCGCCGCAGGCAATGGGTGTTTCCCCTTCATAGGCAACCAGCAGTCTATTCATATTCTCCGGGCGGTTAGGTTCGGCATATTGCAGTTGAATATCGCCCACAAGGGTGAAATAGTAGGCATCCAACAATGCTGCCAGCATACGAAAATCAGCACTGTCCGCCGTCACAAAGCGAATTTCCATGGTTTCACATCCTTTTGTATATCATAGCAAAGATTGCAGGCAATTGCAAGATAAAAGCGCAGTAGATACAGTTCTTCCGCACAGTAGACCCGGTTCTCCCAACGGTAGATTGACTTATGGGGCAATTTCGGATATACTAATCCAAAGAAAGAAAGGAGGATATCCCGTGGCATTATCTCCGAAAACCCTTCGCAGTCAGCTGTCGCTGCTGATGCCCCTGCTGTCGGCCTGCAGCCTGCAGACCCTGCGCAAGGGACAGGATAAAATCGGTGAGCTGATGGAGCATCGCCTGCACAGCAAAATTGTGACCCGTGAGCATCCCTTCCCGCAATTTAAGGGGCTCTGGATCATCCCCAAGGACGAGCGCCGGCAGGGTGTGATCCTATACCTGCATGGCGGCGGATATGTCTGCGGCGGTCTGGAATACGCAATGGGCTTCGGCTCTTTGCTGGCTGTGCAGACCGGCACAAGGGTATTCTGCGGAGCCTACCGACTGGCACCGGAGCATCCCTTCCCTGCCGCGCTGGAAGATGCTATGGAAGCATACCAGTATCTGCTGGGGAAGGGCTACAGCCCGGCGCATATTGCCCTGTGCGGCGAAAGTGCCGGCGGCGGTCTGTGCTACAGTCTGTGCCTAAAGTGCAAGGAAGCAGGTATTCCCCTGCCCGGCAGTATCCTGTCCATCTCTCCCTGGACAGACCTGACCGCATCCGGTGAATCCTACGCAAAAAACAAAGATGTTGATCCCAGTATGCGCATAGAGTCGCTGGAGTTTTACGCCAACCACTACTGCTCTGACCGGAAAAACCCCTTGGTTTCTCCCCTTTTTGGCGATTTGAATGGACTTCCGCCGTCGCATATCTTTGTCGGTGGCGACGAGATCATGCTTTCTGACGCTGTCTTGATGCACGAAGCACTGCAAAAAGCAGGTTGCAAAAGCCAAATCACCGTTAAGCCGGAGCGTTGGCATGGGTATCTTCTTTACAATCTGGCGGAAGATCAGGAAGATTTTGGCACTATCAACCGTTTCCTTGACAAAAATTTGGCGCCGGCAGACAAGCTGCGGTGGATGCGGCTGGACAATGCGGCAAAAATTTACCCCGCCGCCCGGCGGGAGGGTTGGAGCAATGTATTCCGTCTGTCCGCCACGCTGACAGAAGCGGCGGATAAGGAAACCCTGCAATCGGCACTGGATGTAACGGTACGGCGTTTTCCCTCCATAGGCGCGCGACTGCGCAGAGGCGTATTCTGGTACTATCTGCAGCAATTGGAGCACGCCCCCGCCATCAGCAGCGAATACAGCTATCCACTGACCCCCATGAGCAGGAAGGATATTCGCCAATGCGCGTTCCGGGTGATCACATGGAAAAACCGGATCGCTGTGGAATTTTTCCATTCCCTCACCGACGGTACAGGTGCATTGATTTTCCTCAAGACCCTGGTAGCCGAATATCTGCAGCAGCGCTATGGTATCCGCATTCCGGCAGAAAAAGGGGTGCTGGGCCGTTTGGATGAGCCTTCGGATGCGGAAATGGAGGACAGCTTCCTCAAATATGCGGGTCCCCTCAACGCCAGCCGCAAGGAAAATGACTCCTGGCACGTTTCCGGCACACCGGAGCCGGGTGGCCATCTGCACCTGACCTGCCTGCAGCTGCCGGTGGCAGATGTGCTGGCCAAAGCAAGGCAATACAATGTGGGCCTGACAGCTTTTCTGGCATCGGTGATGCTGATGGCACTGCAAAATCTGCAGATGGAGAAGATCCGGGACCAACGGCGGCGGCCGTCCATCAAAGTGCTTGTGCCTGTGAATCTGCGCAGGCTGTTCCCCAGCACAACATTGCGAAATTTCTCTTTTTATACCACACCGGAAATCCGCCCCAAACTGGGTTATTACAGTTTTGAGGAAATCTGCAACATTGTCAAGCATTGGATGGGTGTAGAAGTCACACCCAAGATCATGGGCACAAAAATCGCTACCAATGTTTCTGACGAGAGAAGCTTGCTGGTAAAGCTGATTCCTTTGCCCCTGAAAAACATGGTGATGAAAGCGATTTTCGATGCTGTGGGCGAGAAGAAGTCCTGCCTGAGCATTTCCAATCTGGGCGCTGTGGAACTGCCGGAGGAAATGAAGCCCTATGTGCAGCGGATGGACTTCATCCTGGGCGTACAGGCAGCCCATCCCAACAACTGCGGTGTGCTGAGTTTTGGGGACACCTTGTATATCAATTTCATCCGCAACATCCGCCAGAGCGATCTGGAAGCCCATTTCCACCGGGTTCTGCGGGATATGGGTCTGCCGGTGACGGTGGAAAGCAATCTGGATTAAGGAGGCGCTTATGTATTGTGCAAAATGTGGCGTAAAGCTGGACGATTCCCTGACCGCCTGTCCCCTGTGCGGCACCCGGGCCTATCACCCGGAGATTGACCGCACCCTGACCGACGGGCAGTATCCCCGTCAAGCCTTTCCCCAAAAGCAAAAGCGCAGTCTGATCGGGCCGGTGATCCTCACCTTTTTGTTTCTGCTGCCGCTGCTGATCATACCGCTGTGCGATATTCAGGTCAACGGTCAGGTCACCTGGTCCGGGTTTGTGACCGGCGCGATTCTGGTGGGATATGTGGTCGCCATCTTGCCCGGCTGGTTTGCAAAGCCCAATATGGTGATTTTTGTCCCCTGCGATTTTGCCGCGGCCATCGGGTATCTGCTGTATATCAATCTGGCTACCGGCGGCAACTGGTTTATGAGCCTTGCCTTTCCTGTAGCCGGAGGCATTGGACTGATCGTAACAGCGGTGGTGGTGCTGACAAAATGCGTGCCAGAGGGCAATTTGTATACCTTTGGCGGCGCATTGATCGCCCTGGGCGGCTTTATGGTGCTGATCGAATGGCTGATCAATTTCACCTTCCAGCGGCCAAAGTTTATGGGCTGGTCACTGTATCCGCTGATTGCGCTGGTGCTGCTGGGCGGATTGCTGATTTATCTCGCCATCAACCGTACCGCCAGAGAAACCCTGGAACGGAAATTCTTTATTTGACACTGCTTTTCATAGCGAAGCCCCGGAAGCACACGCTTCCGGGGCATACTTTATTGGCCATACTGTGAAGTTACCCACTCACGATAGGCTTTATTGTATTCTTTATGGTATTATACAATTAGTTTTTTCATAATAGTTCCATTCTATGTGGTCGACTATTCCATTTAAGTAGGATGGATGCACAAATCTTTCAAGAGGAATGTTTTATACGTTGGGATCATCATGATCCCAATTATGCAATTTGCTGAAGTGTTCCTTATGCTTTGCAAGTATACTATCGAGCTGTTCTTCTGTGATCTCACCGGACGCATAGAGTTCGTCCAGGTCATACTCTTTACCGTCTTTGTAGGCAATAAGCAGCAGCTCCGAGGAGCCCCATCTGAAAACCCGGCCACCTATCTCCACTCTGTCACTCACGCACAGCATACCGGCATCCATCAGGATCACATAGCCATCGTAGGTTCCATAATATGTCTTTCCGGCAACCGTGTCTTCTGTATCCTCACGGGTATATTTGTAATAGGCACGAATTTCGTCCCGCATGGTATCCGACAGGCCGCCGCCATCCTTGTCACCACCTTGGCAACCCACCAGCATGAGCGCCGCAAGCAATAATACAATTAGTTTTTTCATAAAGAATTCCTCCTCTGTATTCTTTGCCATCGCTGCAGCTCAATCAGTCGATCCCTATGAGGCAGTTTGGCTCCGCACAGTAAACATCATCGCGCTGCAACAGTATCTCGATCGCATCGTAAATATCCTGTTTTGAATCCGCATCGAAGAAGATCCCCAAGGTTCTGGACGGCCGCTTATCATGCTTCAAATTTTCGGTAATGAAAGTGATCCTTGTGCAGCCAACTTCTGCAAAATCCTCTTTTGTGTATTCCACCTCATTGGCAAAGGGATAGACCATAATGATCACACAGGCGATAGAAAATTCTGCCTCATCAGATGGATTAAATTCCACTTTGCCAAATTCTGCGTGCTGGGCTTCCACTTCCTCCTTCGTTGTCTGGAACCGGGCATAATCCAGTTGCGTAGGCTGAGGCAATTCTCTTGGCTGACCTTGATCGCCACTTTGGCAACCCACCATGGTACACAGCATAGCCACAATGAGCAAAATTGAGAAATGACGTTTATAGCGTTTACTCATAAAACACCTCCTTAAATACGCAATTCATTTATTGCGTTTCGTCACACCGGCATAATGACTGCACATCAATACAGACTCCTATAGAAATGTCTGCAAGGTTTTTTTCCTCTGTTATTCAGCAGAGAAAACTGTTTCTAAATACGCAAAAACAGCTGCTACTTCTTCATCGGTGAAGATCAGTTCTTCATATGCAGTCTTGAGCGGTGTAAATTCCCCGTCTGAATAAACATATATCTCAAAGGGAGCATAGTTTGATAAGACATAAGGACCAATGTACAAATCAAAATTCACAGTAACAATAGGACAATCCTCTACAATTACCAGAATGTGCTTGTCATTGAACGCGCCATGATACTGCACCCGATCATCGCCTCTGTTATTTTTCGCTTCCCAGTCCATTTCCTCGTTGGCAAAAGAAACCCAAGCTGTACTGAGTTCATTTTTTGTATTCTCCGTTAGCTCCATCACGATATTAACTGCAGGCGCAGAGGGCACAGTAGTCGGGGGTGGAGAAGTAGTTGCAGTTGGCGTAGGGACGGTTGGATCAATAACAGGGGGCGTAGGAGAAGGCGGCACCGGTGATGTCGTTGGAGCAGAACCGGTTGTATGGACTGCACCGGAAGCACAGCCCATCAAGAAAATGCACACCAGAGCAACCAGAAACACAGTTTTAAGCAGACATTTTTTCATACGTGTCATTCTCCTTGTTGTGCCTTAGTCAAAATCAGCAAGACCTTCGCTTCTGTATTGGCTTCCCACCAAAGTGCTATCAGTCTACACATAACACACTTTTGCTCGTTTGTCAAGAGCAGCCGCACTGTCCGAGTCTCTGCACGGGCGGGTGTTCAGGAATGGCGCATGCCGGTTTCCCCCTTTCATTTGACACAAAACCCTTCATTCATAATATCCACGAGATTGGATTTTGATTTCAAAAATTTTACTTTTTTAGAAAATTTTTCTTTACATATATAGTAACAATTCAGGAAGGCGATTTTGGACACCATAAAACGAAAAAATAAAAAAATATTTCTTTCAATATATAAGTACCATTTTTTCACGTTTCGTCACACAATTTTTGAAAAAATTTTTAATTTCGCGCCATTTTTCTATATATATGTATCCAGCGGACGAAATGGTGACATACTTTTTCATCTTTATGATCATTTATTGGCAGGACTGACAGCAAAAAACAACGCCTTCCGAAGCATCGGAAGGCGTTCATTTTACATTTCATCGGGGAACAAAGCTTCGATGGCAGCTTTTGCGGCGGCCTGCTCGGCACGCTTTTTACTGGTGCCGTTGCCTTGCCCAATCACCTTGCCATTGAGGGAAACTTCCACTACGAACTGCTTGTCGTGATCCGGGCCGCTTTCCCCCACCAGCTTGTAGCTGAGGGTCTGGTTCTTTTTCTGCTGCACCAGCTCCTGCAGGGCAGTCTTATAGTCGGCATTGCGCAGTTTCTTTACGGGCACTTCCGTCAGCACGAAGGTGTTGATAAAGCCGCGGGCAGGCTCCATGCCGCCATCCAGGAAGCAGGCGGCGATGACACTTTCCACCGCGTCAGCCAGGATGGAGTCCCGGGTTCTGCCGCCGCCGGTCTCTTCGCCGTGACCCAGCAGAATGTGCTGTCCCAAGTTGATGCGCTCGGCCACCCGAGCCAGAGCCCGTTCGCAGACCATATCCGCACGCATACGGGTCAGGTCGCCCTCCAGACGGTCGGGGAAATTGCGGTAGAGATACTCCGCTGTCACCATACCCAAAATGGAGTCGCCCAAAAATTCCAGCCGCTCATTGCTCTTGAGGCTGTCGTGCCAGCGCTCGTTGGCATAGGAAGAATGGGACAGGGCATTTTGCAGCAGGGCGATATTTTGGAATCGGTAGCCGATGGCCTTTTCCAGATCCTTAATCATCGGCTTTTTCCTCCGCAAGCTGCTTCAGGGCGGCTTCCAGTTCGGCAGAGAAGTCGGCATTTGCCGCGTTCATGGCCTGCTTCACCGCATTGCGGAAGGCCAGCGCATCGGAAGAACCGTGGGCCTTGATGACGGGCTTCTTGACACCCAAAAACTGGGTGCCGCCAATTTCCCGGTAGTCCATCATCTTCATCACTTCATCCACGCCGGGTTTGCAGAAAAGATAACCGATCTTGGATAAGAAGCTGCGCTTAAATATTTTATGCTTCATCAGGCTGCCCATAAACTGAGCAGTACCTTCGATGGATTTGAGCAGCACATTGCCGGAAAAACCATCGCAGACCACCACATCCACTTCGCCCAGCAAGGTATCACGGCCTTCGATATTGCCGATGAAGTTGATGAGGCCCTTATTGTGGGCGTCAAGCAGCAGGGCATAAGCTTCTTTCTGCAGGGGTGTGCCCTTGGTATCCTCGGTGCCGATGTTGAGAAGGCCGACACGGGGATTGGCAATACCCAGGCTCTTTTTGGCAAACAGCGTACCCACAATACCAAACTGCAGCAGGAACTCGGGAGTGCACTCGGCATTGGCGCCGCAGTCGCACAGCACCGTCTTGCCGCCGGCTTTATTGGGCATTGCAGGGCCCATAGCGGCACGGCGGATGCCCTTGACGCGCTTGACGATCAGGGTAGCACCGGACAGCAGCGCGCCGGTAGAACCAGCAGAGATCATGGCATCAGCCTGACCCTCGGAAAGCTGGCGCAGGCCCACCACCATGGAAGAATCCTTCTTCTTGCGGCAGACAGAGGCCGGGTCATCGTGCATATCCACCACATCGCTTGCGTGGACGATCTGAACACCGGCAGGAAGCTCCGTATAGCCTGCCTCTTTAGCGGCGGCACGGATAGCATCCTCCTGACCCACCAGAACCACATTCACATTCCACAGCTTGGCTGCCTCAATGGCACCCTGCACAGGGGCCAGAGGGGCATTGTCGCCACCCATGGCATCGATCAAAATTTTCATAGGGCACCTCTCTCTTTCATTTCGTCAATCACAGCGAGAGACCGGTTGGCGATGGCCAGATTTTTCTCTGCTTTCTTACGAATTCTCTGCTCCAGAGGGGAAATGATGCTGAAATTGATGTTCATCGGTTGGAAATTTTCCACAGAAGTATCGCTGATGTACAGACCCAGCGCACCGATGGCGGTGGTCTTCGGGAAATCGGGAAGTTCCCTGCCCTGCAGCTTGGCTGCCATGGCAACGGCAGCCAGGAAGCCGGAGGCGGTGGACTCCACATAGCCCTCCACACCGGTCATCTGGCCGGCAAAGGCCACCAGAGGATCCCGCAGATCCGCATAATAGCGATCCAGCAAGCCGGGGCTTCTGAGGAAGGTATTGCGGTGCATGACACCGTAGCGAACAAATTCCGCATTGCGCAGCGCGGGGATCATGGAAAACACACGCTTCTGCTCGCCAAACTTCAGATGGGTCTGGAAGCCCACCAGGTTGAAGATGGTCTTGTCCGCATTGTCCTGACGCAGCTGCACCACCGCATAGGGCTCCCGGCCGGTTTGGGGATCGGTCAGGCCAACAGGCTTCAGGGGGCCATAGCGCAATGTTTCAAAGCCACGGCGTGCCATGACCTCCACCGGCATACAGCCTTCAAATACATTGCCGTCCTCAAAGCCGTGAACTTCCGCCTCCTGCGCCGCCACCAATTCGGTGATAAAAGCGGTATACTGCTCCTTGTCCATGGCGCAGTTGATATAGTCGGGGGTGCCACGGTCATAGCGGCTCTGCCACCAGGCTTCATTCATATCGATGGACTCGGCAGTAACCAGCGGAGCAGCAGCATCGAAAAAGTGGAGATAATTGGCACCGAAATAGCTGCCGATGGCATCACTGAGCGCATCCGAGGTCAGGGGGCCTGTTGCTACGATGACCGGTCCCTCGGGCACCTCGGTCACTTCCTGTTCGATGACGGTGATATTGGGATGGCTGCGGATCTTGTCCGTAACCATACGAGAAAAGCCGTGGCGATCCACCGCCAGGCAGCCGCCGGCCTCCACACGGGTGGCATCGGCACAGGCGATGATCAGGCTGTCCAGACGGCGCAGCTCCTCTTTCAAAAGACCCACCGCGTTTTCCAGCCGGTCACCCCGCAGGGAATTGGAGCATACCAACTCCGCGAAGGTATCGGTATGGTGGGCGGGGGATTTTTTGTGGGGCTTCATTTCATACAGCTCCACAGCGATGCCACGCTGGGCCAACTGCCAGGCAGCCTCCGAGCCGGCAAGACCGGCGCCGATCACTTTGACCTTATCCATCACTTCGCCCCTTTCTTTTTGCGGGTAGTCTTTTTTGCCGTTTTGGGTTCGGTAGTTTCCTCGCCCTCGGCGGTCTTTTTCTTATAGTAGCCCCGCTTGTCTTCCGGCAGGAAGTTGGGGCAGCTTTCATTGATACAGAAGGGCTTATTGCGGCCCTTGCCTGCCTTTTTGAACATGGTCTGACCGCAGGTGGGGCAATCCTCCGCCGTGGGTACATCCCAGCTCATGAAGCCGCAGGCAGCGCCCGTCTCACAGCCATAGTAGGCATAGCCCTTTTTCGACTTGCGCTTGAGCATACCGCTGCCGCACTTGGGACAGCGACCGGGCATCCGTTCCACGATGGGCTTGGTGTTGGTGCATTCCGGGAAGCCGGGACAGGCCAGGAACTTGCCGAAGCGGCCAATCTTGACCACCATGTTCCGTCCGCAGACCTCGCAAATTTCATCGGAAACTTCGTCCGGCACTTTCAGACGGGTGCCTGCAAGTGCCTCCTCCGCATCCAGCATCTCCTTGTGGAAATCGGTGTAGAATTCCGCCATCAGGTCTTTCCAGGGCTGTTTGCCCTCTTCCACCGCGTCCAGGCGGCTTTCCATGGTGGCGGTGAACTCCACATCAATAATGTCCCGGAACCGCTCCATCATCAGCCCAGTTACCACTTCGCCCAGAGCCGTGGGAATCAGCCGTTTTTCCTGCTTGGCCACATATTCCCGATCCTGGATGGTGGAAACAATGGAAGCATAGGTAGAAGGTCTGCCCACGCCCTTTTCTTCCATGGCCTTGATGAGGGTGGCCTCCGTATAGCGGGCCGGCGGCTGGGTGAAGTGCTGTTCCTTTTTGATATTCAGAATATTAGCCTTCTCCCCTACCTGCAGATCCGGCAGCGGGGTACCTGCGGCTTCTTCTTCCTCATCTCTGCCCTCTTCATACACGGCGATAAAGCCGGCAAAGCGCAAAGATGAATGAGTGGACCGGAACACATGGCCGGCGCACTCGGTATCGATGGACACCGTATCATACAATGCACAGGCCATCTGGGAGGCCAGGAAGCGGCTCCAGATCAGCTTGTAGAGCTTATACTGGTCATTTGTCAGACTGCCGCGGATGGACTCAGGGTCCAGATGCACCTGGGTGGGACGGATGGCTTCGTGGGCATCCTGGGCATCGCCCTTGGTCTTAAACACATGGGGCTTGCCGTAGTAATAGGCCTTGCCGTAACGGCTGACAATGAAATCTGCCGCCTCGGACAGTGCCTCGGGAGCGATACGCAGAGAATCGGTACGCATATAGGTGATCAGGCCCAGCGTGCCCTCGCCTGCCACATCCACGCCTTCATAGAGCTGCTGAGCAATGGACATGGTGCGTCTGGGAGGCATATTCAGCTTCCGGGACGCCTCCTGCTGCAAGGTAGAAGTGGTGAATGGAGGCGCGGCGGTGCGCTTCTTTTCACTCTTTTTCACATTGGTGACAGTAAATTCCTTGCCGGTGATGTCGGCAATCACCGCATCCACCTGCCGCTCGTTTTCCAGCTCCCGCTTCTTTTCGCCGCCAAAATAGTGGGCGACAAAGCTGCCGGGTTTGCTGACACGGGCAAGGTTCACATCCAGCGACCAGTATTCCTTGGGAACAAAGGCGCGGATCTCGTTTTCTCTGTCCACCACCAGACGGGTCGCCACGCTCTGCACGCGGCCGGCACTTAAGCCCCGGCGCACCTTTTTCCACAGCAGCGGAGAAAGCTGATAACCCACAATGCGATCCAGCACACGGCGGGCCTGCTGAGCATCCACCAGATCCTGATCGATGGCACGCGGCTGCGCAATGGCTTCAGACACCACTTTCTGGGTGATGGCATTGAAGGTCACGCGGTGGGTTTTCTGATCCGGCAGCTCCAGCAGCTCCTTCAAATGCCAGGAGATGGCTTCACCCTCCCGGTCCGGGTCAGTTGCCAGATACACAGTCTGGGCAGAAGCGGCTGCGGTGCGCAGTTCTTCAATTAAGCTTTCCTTGCCGGGAACAGGCAGGTACTCGGGATCAAAATTGGTAAGGTCCACACCCATGGTGCTTTTGGGCAGATCCCGCAGGTGGCCCATGCTGGCTTTCACGGTATAACCGGGGCCAAGATATTTCCCAATGGTTTTCGCCTTGGAGGGCGACTCCACAATGACAAGATTGGTATGCTTTGCCATGTCATTACTCCATTTCCTAATTACTTCAGTTGGACACGCTTGCCGGGAAGACGGGTGATCAGACCCTTCACTTCCAGCATGGTCAGGCCCGCCAGAACAGCGCCGGCAGGCAGCTCGGCAGATGCCATAATATCATCCACAAGGGTCTTGCCCTCCTCCACCATGTGAAGAATAGACTGCTCGTCGGCACTCAAGGGAGGGCGTTTGGTTTCAGCGTCAATATAATGGGTAGACCCGGTGTTGTCAATCTCTTTTTTCTGCTTCTCTTTCTTTCTGCCAAAAAGCTTTGGTTTTTGCGCCACCTTTGGCAGCGGTTTTTCCGCTTCCTGGGCAGCGCGGATCACTTCGTCCGGATAGGCCAGCTGCTGACCGGGCTTGCATCGGTTTTGTATCCTGCCCGGAAACTGTGCTTCATATTCACCCATCACATCCCAGCCGGAGCCGGCCATGATGGCACCGTCGCGCAGCAGCGCGTTAGAGCCAAGGCAGCTGGGCATATCGATATTGCCGGGCACTACAAATACGTCCCGTCCCTGCTCGGCAGCCTGGCGGGCAGTAATCAGCGCACCGCTGATGAGGGGCGCTTCGATCACAAGCACACCGCAGCTCAGGCCGCTGATGATGCGGTTGCGCTTGGGAAAATTCCACTTAAAGGGCTCGGTGCCGGGTGCGAATTCCGAAAGCAGGCAGCCATGCTGCTCCACATCGGCAAACAGGGAACGGTTGGACTGGGGATACACCACATCCACGCCGCAGCCCAGAACGCCGATGACCCGCTCCCCCGCCGTCAGCGCGCCCTGCATCGCCATGCCGTCGATGCCGTAGGCCATCCCGGACACCACGATACCGCCGCAGGAGGCAATCTGGTAGCCCATTCGCTTGGCGGTGGTCAGACCGTAGGGGGTTGCCTTTCGGGTGCCCACCACAGCGATCAGCGGCAGGCTGTCGAACGCAGGCAAATGACCCTTATAATAGAGCACCACCGGCGGATCCGGAATATTGCGCAGGCGGTTGGGATAGGCCGCATCCCGGAAGGTCAGGATGCGGATATTGTTCTCATCGCATTGTCTGAGTATGCTTTGGGCCTGGTTCAGATTCTTATCCTGCAAAGATGCTAAAGCTTCCGCCGTGATCCCATCGACCACAGCATAGGCCTCTGCATCAGCGTAGAAAACATCCTCTGCGTCACGAAAATGCTGCAAAAGATCTGCTTTGACCCGATCCGACAAATGGGCGCGGGTGGAGAGCCATATCCAGTGAATCAGCATATTCGTAACCTTCTTTCTATCTTTATACTTGTTCCATCTGCCACATGACAATGGATGCGGCAATGGCAGCGTTCAGGGATTCACAGTGATCATTCATGGGAATGATCAGCTGATTGTCAGCCGCCTCCAAAATTTCCCGGCGGACGCCCTGTCCCTCACTGCCGATGACCACCGCCATGTTTTTCACATCTGAGCGGCGAATATCCGAGGCGCTTTCCGACAGTGCCGTAACCGCTACAGGGATGCCGGCCGCACGCAAAGCTTGCCCAGCCGCTTCCCAGGTGGTCTGTACCACGCTTGTGCGGAAAACAGCACCCATGCTGGCCCGGACAACCTTGTGGCTATAAGGATCGGCACAGCCCTCCAGCAGGGCAACGCGCACATTCATGGCATCGGCAGTGCGCAGGATCGTGCCCAGATTGCCGGGATCCTGGATACCGTCCAACAGCAGCATGGGCGCTTTGGGTACAAAGACCGTTTTTTCCGGCAGGCGGCACACAAACACCGCGCCCTGGGGCGTTGCCATGGGAGAAACAGATTCCATCACATCCTCCGGCACGCGCAGTACGCGAACGTGCTCAGGAAGCTCCGCAACGATGCCATCCGACAGAATGACTGTGTCCAGGCCGGGCCAAAAACGGACGGCCTCCTGCAAAAGCTTGGTGCCATCGGCCACAAAAAGGCCTGTCTTCTCCCGCTCTTTCCGGGATGACAGCAGCTTCTTCACCTGCTGCAGATAGGGATTTTTTCTGGATGTGATCCGCATTTCCATAAGTGCACACTCCGCCTATGATAAGTATCCTTTATTATAAGCAGATTTTTTCTGCATTGCAAGGGGTTTTATACAATTAAATAATAAATTGGAAAAGCCGCCGGGCAAACCGGCGGCCATCGGGCTATTTGCGGACAATATTGGCGATTCTTGCGATAAACTCGGCATTCGTTGGTTTTTGCTTACCGGGGCGGATCTTGCCGCCGAAGTAGAACTCACGCATAAGCGCATCGCAGCGGCTCCAGCCGCTTTCCACCGCATGGCGGATCGCCCGTTCCACAAGCGGAGCGGTCGTTCCGTAGCGCCGGGCGACCGCAGGATACAGCACGCCGGTCAGACCATATATCACCTCCGGCTCCTCAGCCGCACGGGCAATGGCCATATGCACATACCGATAGCCAAGCAAATGATCCGGTACACCCAAATCAGACAACACCCGGTCGATGCGGCCAGCAAGGTCATCCCCGGATAGGTTACCCAGCATAGCCTGCAGATCGCCTTGGTAGTGCTGGCGGAGCTTGGCCGTGTCCGCCACACAATAACGCATCAATGTGTCCACCTTCTCTTCCAGGACGCTCATATTTCCCTTCTCCACACGCATCAATCCATTCACATTCATACAAACATACCTCGATTCCTTAAAATATGAGTGACCCAAACAGCAGATATTATGTCTACCTCTCGGTCGTGTTTGCATTATAGTACATTTGTTTGCATTTGTAAAGGGCTATTTCGGAATTTTTTCCAACTTTTGCTATGTGGTCAAAAAACAAGACAGTTTCCCAAAATATTCACCAAAGAAAAAGTCCACCCCTTGTGGGTGGACTTTTTCTTTGGCGGAGTGAGAGGGATTTGATTTTATCACGGAGTTGCCGCTGTCGAGACCAGCGGCAAGCGACGCTCATCCGCGTCGCATTTGATCTGTTCAAATCCCATCACTTTGCTTACCCAATAAGAAAACCACCCCAAAGGGTGGTTTTCTTATTGGCGGAGTGAGAGGGATTTGAACCCTCGCGCGCATTTTAGTACGCCTACTCCCTTAGCAGGGGAGCCCCTTCGGCCTCTTGGGTATCACTCCGAATCACAAGTTTATTCTCTTGTCGACCAAAGTATTCTAGCATAAGGTATGGCGTTTGTCAAGAGGAAATATCCTTGACTTTTTGAAATGAAAGTGTTATATTAGGCATCACATGGAGAGTTGTCCGAGCGGTTTAAGGAGCTAGTCTTGAAAACTAGTGATTCCGAAAGGAACCTAGGGTTCGAATCCCTAACTCTCCGCCATGTAAAAAACCTCTTTTGTCTACCTGACAAAAGAGGTTTTTTACAATGATATCCGTTCCTATCGGAACGGGTGATATATCTTCGATATGATATCCCCCTTCGGTGGATGATATATGCCTTCGGCATATGGCGGAACGGATATTATATCATACTTGCGTAGCAAGTATATCATACGGCTTTGCCGTATATCATATCGTGCAAGCGATATATCATTGAAAATCATAACAAATTATGATATAATT
>JAZRBW010000003.1:0-23401 GCA_045635305.1 Faecousia sp.
TCGTTCCGATAGAACGGTCATCGCGAACCAGCGCGCACGCTGGTGTGGCGATCCCCAAAGGTTTTAGACAGTACTTTTCAATACGATTTCCCCCTAACTGGGGGATTGCCACGTCGCCTTCGGCTCCTCGCAATGACCGAATTGGGGAACGATAAACGAAAATTTGAAATCTATTATTCCAATCCCATGGCTTTTATGCTATAATACGAAAAAACCCCTGGGAGGATACATTATGGACCTGCAAACTTTGAAGCAGAAAATGGACGAATGTCACTACATTTATGACGACACTCTGGCAACGGTGCTTTCTGTTGCCCTGCAGTTGGGCCGACCCCTACTGGTGGAAGGCGCTGCCGGCGTCGGCAAAACTGAGATCGCCAAGGTAATGGCCGCTGCTCTGGACCGGGATCTTGTGCGCCTGCAATGCTATGAAGGACTGGATGAAAGCAAGGCACTGTACGAATGGAACTACCAGAAGCAGCTTCTCGCCATCCAGGTGAATATGAACGAAAGCGATAAGGAAGCCCTGCAGCGCAGCCTGTTCAGTGAAGAATACCTGTTGGAGCGCCCCCTGCTGCAATCCATTCGCGCGAAAAAGCCTGTGGTTCTGCTGATTGATGAGATCGACAAGGCCGATGAGGAATTTGAAGCCTTCCTGCTGGAAATTCTTTCCGATATGCAGGTTTCCATTCCGGAAATCGGTACCATCACAGCGAATTCCGTGCCCTTCGTGGTGCTGACCTCCAACCGAGCCCGCCCCCTGTCCGAGGCATTGCGCCGCCGTTGTGCCTATCTGCACATTGCCTATCCCGATATGGAAAAGGAACTGGCGATTTTGCGGGCAAAGCTTCCCCATGTGGACGACAAGCTTTGTGCCCAGGTAGCTCTGGCCACCGCCAAGCTGCGCGCAAGCGACGTGATCCTGAAAAAGCCTTCCATTGCCGAGGCGTTGGACTGGGCCGCAGCCCTGGATGCCCTGAGTATCAAGGAGCTAACCCCCGATGCCCTGCGCCGCACTGCCGGATTCGTGCTGAAGAATAACGATGACATCGACCATTTTTTGAAGGATGCATCCCACGAATGCAGCTGCGGCGGTCATTGCGGAGGACATCACCATGGCTGAGCCGGGCGTATACCTGGAGAAGATCACCGCCTTTTCCCGGATGCTGCGTCTGGAGGGACTTCCCATCGGCCCACAGGAAACGGCGGATGCCTGCCGCCTTCTGACGCAGGTGGGTTTTTCCGACCGAAATACTGTCAAAATCGCCCTGCGCACCGTGTTCGCAAAATCCCGCGAAGAGCAATTGGCATTTGACAGGGTTTTCGACGGTTTTTTTATCTCCGAAGAGGCCATGCGGGCTCAGGCCGAGGAGCAAATGCGTCAGGAAGCAGAAGCCGCCCGCATTCGTCAGGAGGCGGAGCAAAACTTTCGGGTGAAGGATCAACCCATGGACCTAAGCGAGGAACAATGGCAAGCCTACGCCGCTATGCCGGAATCGGAACGGCAGCGGCTGGAAAAGTTCATGGACAAATACAAAGGCAACGCCGAGCGCAATCCCAAGCTCTACGGTGATTTCATCCATTCCGTGTTTGCCAAGACCATTTTGGAACAGCAAATGCTGATGGAGGATGCAGCCATGGGCGTAGAGGCAGCCGACCCGGAAATCGGTATGCTGTATCGGGATCTGTCTCAATTCAAGGATACGGATATTCCCAAGGCCATAGACATCATCCAAGCCATCGCCCAGCAAATTAACGGCGAGCTGGAGGCAAAACGGCGCGCCGGTGGCAGCAGCGGTAAGTTGGATTTCCGCCGCACCATTCGCAAGGGATTGGAAACCGGCGGCAGCTTTTATCGTCTGCGCTACCGCAAAAAGCCCCATCGCAAACGGAGCATCGTGCTGCTGTGCGATGTATCCGGCTCCATGATGCAGTTTTCTGAGTTTGCCCTGCGCTTCATTCAGTCCCTGAACCGGGTTTCCGAAAATGCACGGGTATTTCTCTTCTCCGAGGAGATATTTGAAGCCGACGCTTTTGCGCTGGAGAATATGGATCGCTTCCGGGATTTTGTCAAAGAGTCCGGTCTTTACGGACGGGGTACAGATTTGGGTACCGCCCTGGAACAGCTGACACTCTGCAAGCCAACACCGCTGACCGCCAGTGCCACCTTGCTGATTCTATCCGACACCAAAACCATCGACCAAAACAGAGCCATTTCTGCCCTGCTGAAGGCCAAGCAGATGGCAGGACGCACCATCTGGCTCAATCCTATCCCCAAAAATAAATGGCATTACCTGCGTTCGGTACAAACAATGGCCGCCCTATGTCCCATGCTGCCCTGCAGCACCCTGCGGGAACTGGCCGCTGCCGGACGAAAACTGACCCAAACATGATGCAAACCCCGCTGTGGCGAGCCACAGCGGGGTGCTTTTATCTATCAGGCATATTGCGCATAGAAGTAGTACATAACCAGAGAAATCGCAATGAAGAAAAGACCACAAATCAGCATGAAGCCAAATTTCAGTTTTTTATCTTCCCTGCTTGTCTTGTAATCATAAAAAGTCGGGAACTTCTTGGTTGCATTCTTGCGGAACAGATCCAGAAAGCTTCTGACACCATAGATCATCATATCAAAGGTGCCTTCGTTACTGCAGAAGACCAGCAGACCAAAACCGGTCAGCACAACGCCTACCACAAAGAAGGAATCGCACAAAATATGAAAGATCGTACAGGGATCCGTCTGCGAGAACAGGTCCTTAGAAGTCATAACGCCGAACGCGCCTAAAAAACCAACAAACAGTGTGATAAAATACTTCCAAAATGATTTCATTTTGCTTAGTCCTTATACTCTTGCAGATATTTCTCCTGCTCCTCGGTGTTACACAGAACAAAGTGACCGGGGAACACTTCCCGCATGGAAGGACCTTCCTTGGAATAGTCGTGATCCAGCATAGGCTTGTACTCGATACGGGTTCTGCCCTTCTCGGAGATGGGGTCAGGCAGAGGAATTGCGGACAGCAAGCTGCGGGTGTAGGGATGGCAGGGATGGGCAAACAGCTCATCGGAGGTTGCCAGCTCTACGATCTTACCGTAGTACATAACCGCAATTCTGTTGGAGAAGTACTTAACAACAGCCAGGTCGTGAGCGATGAACATGATGGTCAGACCCATCTTCTGGCTGAGCTCGTTGAGCAGGTTGATGACCTGCGCCTGGATGGAAACGTCCAGTGCGGAGATGGGCTCGTCGGCAATGATCAGCTCGGGGTTCATGATAACCGCACGGGCAATACCGATACGCTGACGCTGACCACCGGAGAACTCATGGGGGTAACGGGAGGCGTGCTCCTGCACCAGACCGACGGTCTCCAGCATCTTATAGACCTGCTGGTCGATGTACTCTTTATTCTTTTCACCACGGATGATCAGGCCCTCGGCAATGATGTCGCGGACGGTCATACGGGGGTCCAGAGAAGCAATGGGATCCTGGAAAATCATCTGGATCTCATTGGTCAGCTGGTTCTTGCCTCTGGCGCGGGACCACTTGCTGTGATCGGCCTTGGCATTTTTGATCTCAAGCTTATTCTTCGCTACGATCTCATCCAGCTCTTCCTTGGTGATCTTCTGCTCGGCATAGTCCTTCTTGGCTGCCTTGATGGCATCCACATAGCTACGGATACCGGCGCAGATACGCTGGCCCTTATAGTATACGGAACCACCGGTAATATCATACAGACGAATAATGGAACGGCCGGTGGTGGTCTTGCCACAGCCAGACTCACCGACAACGCCGAATACTTCGCCCTTGAAGATATCAAAGCTTACGCCATCAACCGCCTTGGTCTCGAACTTACCGGACTTGAAATATTGTTGGAGATTTCGAACACTTAACAGAACTTCTCTTTCCATCTTATTCTCTCTCCTTCTTCAGTCTTGCAATACGGGCCTTGATCAGGGCAGGCATCTCAACATGAGGTGCGTTGGGATGCAGCAGCCAAGTAGCCGCGTAGTGGGTCGGGGATACCTCAAACAGCGGGGGCTCCAGCTCGAAGTCGATTTCCATGGCATACTTGTTTCTCGCAGCAAAGGCATCGCCCTTGGGGGGATAAATCATGTTGGGAGGTGTGCCGGGGATAGACTCCAGACGCTCGGTGGTCTGCAGGTCGGGCATAGAGCTGAGCAGTGCCCAGGTATAGGGATGGGCAGGCTCATAGAAGATTTCTTCAGAAGTGCCATGCTCAACGATCTTACCAGCATACATAACAGCAACTCTGTCAGCCATGTTTGCAACAACGCCCATGTTGTGGGTGATGAAGATAACAGACAGGTTTCTCTCACGCTTGATGGAGTTGATCAGTTCCAGAATCTGTGCCTGGATGGTAACGTCCAGAGCAGTGGTGGGCTCGTCACAGATCAGAATATCGGGGTTAGCAGCCAGTGCAATGGCGATAACGATACGCTGACGCATACCACCGGAGAACTCGAAGGGATACTGGCGGTAACGGCGAGCGGGTTCGGGGATACCGACTTCTTCCAGCAGCTTGATGGCCTTGGCCTTGGCAATCTGCTTGTTCATCTTCACGACCAGACGGGAAGCCTGATCCTTCAGGAAATCGATGATCTCAACAACCTGTTCGTTGTAATTGGCAACACTGGCGTTCTGAATGTTGCGCTCGTAGGTTGCGATCAGGTTTTCGATGGTCTTGCAAATGTTTTCCAGCTTCAGATCCAGATCCACGATGACCTGGGGCTTCAGCACCCAATCAGGCTCCTTGCCCTTGGCAAGCATAGCGTCGTACTTAGCCTTGTTCTTCAGGTAAATCTTCTCTTCAACAGGGTTGTTCTTGACGCCTGCGAAGTAGCCATTGACGGCTGCCGCGAAAGCAGAGTGGAACACGTACTCAGTACTGTCCTTCTTAACGCTCAGCTTATTGATGGCCCTAATGCTCTTGCCGGCAAGTGCCTTGACAAATGCATTGGAATTCTTCTGATCGATGTCGCCAGCCTTGAAGTAGGCAAGGGCCTCCTTCAGTTCGGGCAGCAGTTCCGTCTTCTTGGCGACGGACTGCTGATGGGCAAAGCGCACGCCGCTTTCAGCCATACGAATGAAGTCCAGCAGGAAGTCCTGATCCAGGAACTGGCGGGTCATATCGTTGAGCTGCGCAACGGTCATTTTGCTCACATCGGCATCGGGATGGGCAGACAGATAATAGCCCAGGGTGAAGAAGTTGGGCTTCTCCTTTGCCAAAGCTTCCTTGGTCAGTGCATGTACACGTTCCAGGGTCTCCACAGCATCCTTGGGATCAAGCTTCTTGCCCTTTGCTGCCAGCGCCTTCATGTTGCTGTACAGTGCACCGGCTTCTTCATTCTCAACAACTACATAGGGATTCCAGGACTCAGAGAAGTTCTTAGCAATGGCCTTCAGCGCAGTAGGCACATCGTACTTTCTCTCCTTCTTGATGTACAGCAGCAGATCGTCGACCTGCACGTCCACCTGGGTGGCCTCGCCATATGCATTGTTGTAAACGCCCTCGATCTTGGTGCTCTTCAGGCAGAAATCATTAAACTTCTTCAGCTTTGCAGCCACTTCAGACTTACGGTCATGGCCCTGTGCGGCATCGGCTTCGTTGATAAACTGGCCCAGCAGCTTCAGCATGGAGTTGAACTCGTGCTTGGCGTTTCTCTTACCGGTCTTTGCCTTCAGGATCATGGCCTCGGTCATCTGCTGGCCGATACGCATGATGGGGTTCAGACTGGACATGGGGTCCTGGAAGATCATGGCGATTTTATCACCGCGGATCTTGTGATAGTCGTCCTCGGTAATCTTCAGCAGGTCCTGGCCATTGTAGAGGATCTCGCCGCCCTCAACAATGGAGTTGCCGGCCAGAATGCCCATAATGGCCTTACTGGTTACGGACTTACCGGAGCCGGATTCACCGACGATTGCCAGGGTTTCACCCTTGTACAGATCAAAGGAAATGTTTCTAACGGCTTTTACAATTCCACCTTGTGTGCGGAAGGAAATTTGCAGATTATTAACTTCAAGTTTCTTATCCATAAATCAATCCATTCCTTTCCGTTATTCACTGCCGCGCAGGGAGGGGTTAAAGGCATCGCGCAGGCCGTTACCGAACAGGTTGAAGCACAGCATCAGCAAGCTGATAAAGATGGAGGGGAACACCAGCATGTGGGGATAGGTATACAGGTAGCCCTGACCGGTGGACAGCAGAGTACCAACACTGGTCATATCACCGGTGCTCAGGTTAATGATGCCCAGGTAGCTCAAGCTGGTCTCGGAGAAGATAACACCGGGAATAACCAGAACGGAGCTGGTGATCAGCGTACCGATAGCGTTGGGGAAGATGTGCTTGAACATGATGCGGCGGTCACCTGCACCCAGGGTGCGGGCCACCAGAACATATTCCTGGTTCTTGAAACGGTAGAACTGCATTCTGGTTCTGCCTGCCATGCCTGTCCAACCGGTAAGGAAGAAGGCGAAGAACAGCAAGACCATATGCGATACATTGAAGTGGTACTTCATCAGGGTGATAACGATCATGAAGGGAATAGCAGTCAGCAATTCGACAAAGCGCTCCATGAACATATCCAGCTTGCCGCCGTAGTAGCCTTCGATAGCACCGTAGATAGCACCGACGAACAGGTTAACGGAAGCAACGATCACAGCCAGGATGAAGGAGAAGCGGGCACCGCTTGCCAGACAGGTGAAAAGGTCCTTACCAAGCTGGTTTGCGCCAAACAGGAAGCAGGGCTCGGTAATGCCATCGCCGGCAAGATAGTGAATGTAAATGTAGTACTCACGGTAGTCGACACGAACCTGCCAGGTAGACTCCATGCGAATGGCGTAGCTGTACTGCTTTTCGCCATCCTCAAACAGCATCTTACTGGTGTACTGGTCGGTACCGTCGTCCTTCTTGTAGATGGGCATCAGGTTGCCCTCTTTGTCATACTTAATGTTACCCTGCTTGTCAACGTAGAACCAAACCTTTGCCAGGTCGCCGGGGTTTGCCCACTTGATCTGGCCGGCATTTTCTGCGTTGGGGCGGTACTTAGGATCGGTGGTGGGGTAAATAACCTGAATACCCTTCTCGTCCTGGTAGCGCTGCAGTGCTTCATACTCAGCATCAGTCAGCAGAACGAACTTCATGCCAACCGCGTTGTAAGTATCGTAACGGTAAGTATAGGTGGTGGTTTCCTTCTTCATGTAGACCTCGGTCTTCTTTTCCACATCACTCATCATGACGGGACGACCGATTTCCATCTCAGTGGACTTATGCATGATATAGGAATACTCATTCAGGTCTTCGCCCTGCTTGCCGCCATCCCAGAAGCCCAGACCAAGATCATAGCACAGCTGGTTCTTAGGCAGGCAGTAGGCATAGTTTTCGTCCTGATAGGCAACGGTATAGGGGCTGAGGATAGGGGCAATAATTGCAAACAGGACCAGGAAAATGATAACAACAGCTGCCAGAATGGAGCCCTTGTTGCGGCAGAAGCGGTTGAAAGCATCCCGGAAATAGGATACGGGCTTGGTCTCAAGCTTCTTATCGTGCAGATTCGCGTTATCTGCACAGAATACAAATTTTTCACTGGAAATCTGATAATCTTGAGGTTTCATATTACTTCCTCCCCATTCGGATTCTCGGGTCAATGATACCGTAGGACAGGTCGATCACCAGAGAAGCAGCCAGACCGATCAGCAGGTAGAACGCCGAAAGCATCATAAAGAAGTCATAGTCCGGCGCATTGATAGCAGTCAGATACAGCTGTCCAACGCCAGGGATCGCAAAAATCTTTTCAATGATCAAGCTACCGGACAGAACGCTGATGAACTCACCAACAATGGACGGGAAAATGGGCACCATGGCATTACGCAGTGCGTGCCGAGTGGTTGCCTGGGCCTTGGTCAAGCCCTTGGTGCGGGCCAGCAGCATGAACTCGCTGGTCAGAACTTCGGTCAGCTCCGCACGGGTAAAACGGGCGTAGCCTGCAATGGAGCCGAAGCTCATGGCGATCACGGCGGGCAGCATGGACTTAAACATATCCCAGGTAAAATAATCAAAGCCGGCATTCATAGTAATCGGCAGAAGATCCAACTTAAAGCAAACGAGGTAAAGCAACAGGGATGCGTAAACAAAGGAGGGCACGGAAATAAATACCATGACCGAGGTACTGATCAAGTGGTCCTGCCACTTGTTCTTTTTCAGGGCAGCCAAAATGCCCAGCGCGATACCTGTCGGCACCGCAATCAACGAGGAATAAACATTGATCAGGATCGTGGGGGGCAACTTTTCAGTAAACACTTCCCAGACCTGTCTGTTACGGTATTCGGGCATATTCACGCCGATACCGAAGTCGCCTTGGAAAATACGTTTCACATACAGCTTAAGCTGTTCGAGAATGGGTTTATCATAGCCTCTGGCCGCCAAGGTGGCCTTCAGCTTATTGGCATCTTCGCCGATACCTACGGTGTCGACATCGATGGGAAGCAGTTTGATCAAGACAAAGCATACAACAAAAATAATCGTAAAAGTCATCAGCATGAGACCAATTCTTTTACAGATATATTTGAACATATACATATCTGCAGTCTCCTTTCGGTGCAATAAAGACTTAACTTGACAAATGAGGGATAGTAGAACTATCCCTCATTGCCGTTAAACATCCGAGATGTTAGTTATGGAACTTATCTCTTGTAGTCCAGCTGACCATTCTGAGCCTTGACTTCAGCGTCCCACTCTTCGTCAGTGTAGTTGTACTTCATGTACTTCAGACCGCCGTAACCCATGAAGGTGTTGTACTCATAGGTGATGTAGTCGACCTTGTAAGACAGCAGAGAAGCGGAGAAGGAGTTCAGCATGGGAACAGTGTAGTACATCTGCAGGACCTGGGCTTCCAGAGCAGCGATCAGCTGCAGTCTCTGCTCCTCTTCCAGAGCAGCCTCGGAGAAGTCGTACTTGCAGTTGTTCTGACCGTTCAGGCAGTCATACCACTCCAGCAGGGACATGGTATCGGTGATGTCCTCGCCGTTGGGGCCAACACCCTTCATGGTGAAGGTCATCATGTGGCTGCTGGTGTCCCAAGCAGTGGAGTACATGTAGTCGGGGCTCAGGTAAGCCAGCAGGAAGTAGCCGGGGTTCCAAGCAGCACCGGACCAGCCGCCCAGGCAGATGTCGTAAGCACCGGCGCGGAAGTCGGTAGCCCACTTAGAGCCGAAGGAAGCGTCGAACTCGAACTCGATGCGGCCTTGCAGAGAAGTGCCTTCACACATCTTGGTCCAAGCACCGGACAGGTAGTCGTAGTGACGGCGAGAGGACTCGCTGTCAGCGGAGGTACCGAAGGTCAGGACGACCTTGTCGGTAGCGGAGATCATGCCGTCGGTCAGAGCCTGCTGATAAGCGGACTCGACCAGCTTGCGGGCTTCTTCCAGGTTGTAGCCGGTGATGGAGGCAACAGCGTCATCCAGAGAAGCGAACTTGGAAACGTCGACAGCGTAGGTATCGCACAGAACCTGCTTAGCCTCGTCGGTGTTTCTGTAAACGCCGCCGTTAGCAACGTCGTAGTAGTGCATGGAGTTGAAGATGCCGAAGCCGGCCAGGGAAGAGGTGGTGCACTTGAAGGCGTAGTCAGCGCGGTCAACGGACAGGGACATAGCCTTACGGAAGTCGGCGTAGGTCAAAATGGTCTTGTTGACGCCTTCGGTCTCACGAGCCTGCAGACCGGCCAGGCTGGACTGCAGCTGTGCGGACTGGATGAAGTCAGAGGGAGTGAAGTAAGCTCTGGAGGAGCCCTTGTACTCAGCAGCGATGGAAACGTCCATGCTGATGCCTTCGATTTCGCCAGCCAGGAACTTCAGCCAAGCGGTGTTCCACTCAGCCAGAGTCTCGCAAACGATCTTGTCGGTCAGGTACAGGCCCTGGTTTTCTTCCATGGCGTAGCCGAACCACTTCTCGTTACGGACAACAATGTACTGCTTACCAGCCTGGAAGCTTTCCAGCTTGAAGGCGCCCCAGCTCATGGTAGTTTCCTTGCTGGAGTTGTAGGTGGAGGTCCACAGAGTGGAGCCTTCGACGGGAGCCTGCTTGCAAGCTTCGTAGGTAGCCTTGTGAACCAGGGGCAGACCGGAGAAGTCGTAAGCGCAGTGGTAGGTCAGGTTGCCTTCCTCATCCAGCAGTTCCAGAGGAGTGGTCATGATAACGACCAGAGTCAGGTCGTCCAGAGCCAGCAGGCCGACGTTGTCCCAAGAGAATTCGGGGTAAGTATAGTTGGTGATGAAGAAGTCCAGCTCTTCGTTGGGCTCAGTCTGCCACCAGCCAATCAGGGCGTCCCAGATAGCCTTCAGATCGGCATCAGCCTTGATCTCGGCCAGGGTCTTGCCTTCCAGCTTGGCATAGTCGTCAGCGGTGCCGGGCATGCCGTAGTTGGCGTTCAGCCAAGCGACGGTAGCAGCCAGGTCATAGCTGTCGGGGAAGCCAACGGAGTCACGGATGTAGGAATTGACTTCCAGATCGGGACCCATGGAGAAGATCAGGTTAGCGTCGATGTCCTCGGAGTAGACGCTGTAAGCGGTCTTAGCTGCGAACCAGCCAGACTGACCCTGATAGACGTAGTCCTTAGCGCCAACCAGGTTGACGGAACCAGCGTAGTAGGAGTCCTTACGATAGTGCTGGAACAGGGGGTTCAGCTGTTCCTGCATGGTGTAAACAAAGTCACCAGCAACGATGGGATCGCCGTTTTCCCACTTCAGATCATCACGCAGGGTGATCTTGAAAGCGTAGCCGCGCTCACCGGGCAGGCCCCAAGCTTCGGCATACTCAGCGGTAACGTCTTCCAGAGCGGTAGCAGCCATGTACTTGATGGTGAACTCGCCGGGAACGATCTCGCCGAAATCGTCGAACTTGAAGTCATAGGTGAAGAAGCTGGAGTTGAAGTAGCTGATCAGGTCGGTGTCGTTGGCGTCCTGATAGCTCAGTTCGTTCCAGTTAGAGGGGGACACGTTGGTCCAGGTGTTGTAGGTGTAGTTCTTGCCATCATTTACATAGCCAGAGGGCTTGGTAGCGGGGGTAGTGCCCTGGGGAGTAGTACCCTGGGGGGTAGTACCCTGGGGAGTAGTACCCTGGGGAGTGGTGCCCTGAGGAGCGGTAGTCTCAGTCTCAGCACTCTCCTGGCAGCCAGCCAGCACGCCCAGCATCATGACGATAGCCAGAATCAGCGCAGAAAGCTTTTTCATGTTCATACATTTTCCTCCATTTTTGGTTTGTTATACTACTGAGAAGCGAAAACACTCTCCGTTGTATACGATTTTTTCAGCGACTGGTCTGTGTTCGTCCGATACCCCTTTTCTTAAGACGGTGCACAGATGTCGTCGCTTTAGTGGCATTATATTACATAAATATGAACCTGTCAATAGTTAATGCAGATTTTGGTGTTTTTGACCGAAATCTATCACCGGAGAATGGGCAAAATCGCAATAAGCTCTCCTCATTATATGCAAATTCCCCCTGCGGTGTGACCGCAGGGGGCAAAAACTGTTCTGTATTACGCAGACATTTGTTCCGCAGAGGTGTCCTCCGGCTTCTTCCGCCGCGCCAGCGCCCGGATGCCCATGGCGCCGCCCAGCATGATTCCCGCTGCCGCCGTAAAGCCCACAACATAAATCAGCAGACCTACGGGGTAAGGAACCATCGTCTGAATCTGGGAATAAATAGGCAGCGTGCCCTCCAGATAGGGGCTGACATAGAACATATTGAAGTTATGCTCTGCCAGCAGGCCGGTCTGATGCGCCACCTCATTCATGATCATGGCAATCACCAAAGTCACCACAAACACAGGCACCGCCTTCAGCAGCGTCCTGAATTTGATGGGCGCGTGACCGGAAGCCAGCAGCACCACCGCCGTCACCACCATGCCGCCATGGCAGATCATGGTCTGGATGTTGATTCCCACGGTTTCCACAAACACATTGCCCGGATAGAGCATGACCGCTGCGCCGGCAAACAGCGCGAAGCTTGCCAGATACGCACACAGGCAGTCGTAGAGCTTGCCCTTGCGCAGCAGACCGGCCAGAAGGCCGATATACATGGGCGTAGAGCAGAACTGCCAGGGAAAGGCATACCACCGATAATAAGGTGCTTCGCTGCCATTGCCGAAGGTATAGTTAATTTGCTTGTATACTTCCAGTACGATGGTCACGATGGCCATGACCAGCACAAATTTGTTGATTTGCTCTTTGTTTGCTTTTCTGCTCCAAAATCCCAGGAGCACCGAAGATACCACCATGATCGCCAGCCAGAGCCAATGGAACCAGCCAAACAGCGTCGGCTCTGCCATCTGGAAATCCAAAAACTGCAGTATCCGGACCCAAATATTCACTATAATCACTCCTCGCCGGGGATTATAGCACAAGAAGTCCGTTTTGTAAACATTTATTTACAAAAAGTTACAGAAATTTTACCGATGCAATATATATTTATATTGTATATTCACCGGTTGACCGAGCCTGCCATGCGGCGGTAGGTATGGCGGATGCCCCGTACCGCGATGGAGTAGGCCTGGATATTCTCCGGCAGTGCCATGCCGCCATAGCCCGCATCGCCCAGATGATGAATGTCGGTGCCGGTCATTTTGCACATCAGGGCGATTTGACGGATGGTGGCAACATCCGCGCCCTCCTGGGATGTGCCGATGGCCGTAATGGTCAGCAGCCCCAGACTGTGAGAATAATTCACCAGTTCTCTTACATATTCCATAGTAATACCGGGAACCGTTCCGGGCGCAGGCAGCAGGATAATATCCGCACCGGCAGCGGCAAAGGCGGCAATGTCAGCCTTGGTAATGATCTTTTCCGCCCCTTCGGTGAGAATGCCGGAAGCGTGCATTTTACCTGCCGCCAGAATCAGCCGATCCCCCAATTCCTGTTTGTACAGCCGCAGGGTCTGCTCGATGGCCTCGTTGGTAACGCCGATGCCGGGATTGCCGGTGAGCAGGATGAAGTTTACACCCAATTCAGCGGCCTTGCGGGCATTTTCCAGGGTGGCCTTTCTGCCGCCGGTCATGGCCCACATATTCTCCTCCGGATCTTCCGAGGAAAGCACCTGCTCCACCGGCTCCAGATTGATGCCGATGGGGCGCCCCGTCAATTCCTTCAGCTTGCGGATCACATTTTCCGGCTCGGTCTTGGGCAGTCCCATGATCCGGGGATTTTGCACGTCAAATACATTCAGCAGCAAAATATCCGCGCCCATGGCAGCGGCAAATTCCGCGTTGGTAATGTCACCCAGCATAGGCATGATGGCACCGATAGTCTCACAGGCGATGGTACGGCCCTCACTGCCGGCAATGGCAGAAAGCAGCTCCTGCCGGGTCATATTTTGAAAATCAGAGCTCTGGCAATCCAAGATTCGTTTCATACAGAATCCCTCCTTTTTTCTTAAGTATATCACAGAAAACCAACTGTGTCATGCCCTAAAATAAAAAGCGGCATTGTGCACAAACATCAACAGGAAACTCTGTTCAAGGTAACGAAAAGCCCCAGGTTACACATCTGTAACATTGACTTTGAAGGATATTTTTAGTATGCTATATGCGTATTAGAATATGTATTTGTGTCCGTCTGCCCTGGTATGGACAGCCGAATAGAAATGTCAGAAAGGAAGTTTTTCAAATGGGATTCTTTAAGAAAATGTTTGGTAAGCACATGGACGGTCTGTGCGCCCCTATGGCCGGTAAGGCTGTGCCCGTTACCGAAGTGCCCGACCCCACCTTTGCCGAGGGTATGCTGGGCAACGGCATCGCCATTGAGCCTGTAGACGGCAAGGTCTACGCCCCCTGTGACGCTACCGTCGATATGATGTTCACCACCGGTCACGCTGTCAGCCTGGTGGCTGATTTCGGTGCTGAGATCCTGATCCATGTGGGTCTGGAAACCGTCAGTCTGGAAGGCAAGCCCTTTACTATCCATGTTGCCAGCGGCGACAAGGTCAAGAAGGGTCAGCTCCTGATGGAAGCCGATCTGGATGCTATCAAGGCCGCAGGTCTGAACACCATCACCCCCATGCTGGTTTGCAACACCGATGACTACCCCAACTTCAACACCTTCGTTGGCAAGGATGTTACCAATGCCGATGTGGTAATCGAACTGGCAAAGTGAGGAATTGTGTATGAAAAAAGGTATTGGTTTGCCGGTATTTTCCGGCGTAGCCATTGGCCCTGCTGTGGCCTATCGCAAGGCCCAGCGCACCCTGCCCGTTTCCTCCGGCGATCCCGCCGTGGAAAAGGCAAAGTTTGAGGCCGCTTTGGAAACCGCCCGCCAGCAGCTGACCGCCCTGTTCGAAAAGGCCAAGGTGGAAATCGGTGAGGAGCAGGCCGCCATTGTGGAAGTGCAGCTTCTGATGCTGGATGACCTGGATTATCTGGACGGCGTCAACATGGCCATCGAAGACGGTGCCGCCGCCGCCATTGCCGCCCTGGACACCGGTGAGGAATTTGCCCAGGTGTTTGCGGCCATGGATGATGAATACATGAACGCCCGCAGCGCTGACATCCGGGATATGTCCCACCGTCTTTATGATATTCTCTGCGGCAACACCGGCTTCCAACTGCCCGACGGTCAGTTCCTGCTGGTGGCAGAGGATCTGGCGCCCAGTGAAACCATCCAGCTTCCCAGAGAGCGGATTTTGGCCTTTGTGACCCGTCAGGGTTCTTCTTCCAGCCACACCGCCATTCTGGCCCGTACGCTGAACATCCCCTCCCTGGTTCAGTCTGATATTACCTTCGATATTGCAGACGATTGCCAGGTTCTGGCTGTTGACGGCTTTACCGGTACCTGGTATGCCGATCCCGACGAGGAGACCATGGCCATGCTGCTGGCAAAGCAGGCCGAGGCCGCTGCCGCCCGCAATGCGCTGGAGGCCTACCGCGGCAAGGAAAGCATCACCAAGTCCGGCAAGAAGATCCTGCTGGTAGCCAACATCGGCTGCCCTGCGGACGCGGTGGATGCCGTCAAGGCAGACGCGGAGGGCGTTGGCCTGATGCGCAGCGAATTCCTGTATCTGGGCCGGGACAGTCTGCCCACCGAGGATGAGCTGTTTGAAGCCTACAAGCAGGTCGCCGAAACCATGGGAGAGCGTCCCGTGGTTATCCGCACATTGGACATCGGTGCTGACAAGCAGGTCAGCTACTTGGGGCTGGACGCGGAAGAAAATCCCGCCCTGGGTCTGCGGGGTCTGCGTATTTGCCTGACCAATGAGGATATCTTCCGTCCCCAGCTGCGCGCCATTTACCGGGCCTCTGCCTACGGCAATCTGCAGGTCATGTTCCCCATGGTGGCATCGGTTTGGGAACTGAAGGCCGCCAAGGCCCTGTGCGCCAAGGTGCGCATGGAGCTGGAAGAAGAAGGCATCCCCACCAAGGAAGTGCCCATCGGCGTCATGGTGGAGACCCCTGCCGCCGCTGTCCTTGCCCATGAGCTGGCCAAGGAAGCCGCATTCTTCTCCGTGGGCACCAACGATCTGACCCAGTACACCCTGGCGGTGGACCGTCAGAACGCGAAATTGGGTCAGTTCTACGATCCCTCCCACCCTGCCCTGCTGGCACTGCTTGCCCATATCGCCAAGGCCGCCAACGACAACGGCATCTGGGCCGGCATCTGCGGTGAGCTGGGCGCTGACCCCAAGCTGCAGGAAAAGTTCATTGAAATGGGCTTTACGGAGCTGAGCATGGCCGCCGGCCGCATTCTGGAATCCAGAAAGCTGGTCTGCGAATCCGAAGTGTAAGAAAAATTCGTAGGGGTCGATGCCTACATCGACCCATCTGATCTGAAAGGGCCAATGTGGGCATTGGCCCCTACAAAAACATAATCAACACGAAAGTGAGGAGATTCCAATGAAAGAATTTAAGCATGTAATCAACGATCCTCTGGGTATGCACGCCCGTCCCGCCGGTATGCTGGTAAAGGCTGTTGCTCCCTACGCTTCCAAGGTCACCATCACCGCCCCCACCGGCACTGCTGACGCAAAGCGTCTGATGGCGCTGATGCGCCTGGCTGCCAAGCAGGGCATGGAGCTGACCGTTACTGTGGAAGGTCCTGATGAAGAGAAGGCCGCCGCTGAACTGCAGGCTTTCCTGACCGCAAACCTGTAAGCAATTATTTAGGCCCTAATGGTCGTTGTGGGCCGACGACCTCAAAATAAAGGCAAAAAGAGATTTTAAGGAGGAAATTTTTCTTATGATGAAAAAGCTGCAAAAGCTGGGCTCTGCTCTGATGCTGCCCGTTGCTGCCCTGCCCATCTGTGGTATTCTGATGGGTCTGGGCTACGCATTTGCTCCCGCCGTCATGGGCGCTGCTGGCGCTTCTGAGGGCTTCATGTACGCTCTGGGTCTGTTCCTGATCAAGGCCGGTGCTGCTCTGATCGACAACATGGCTCTGCTGTTCGCCATCGGTGTTGGCGTTGGTCTGGCTAAGGAGAACAATGGTACTGCCGGTCTGGCAGCTCTGGTTTCCTGGCTGATGATCACCACTCTGGTCAGCGCCACTTCCGCTCTGGCCACCGCCATGAAGATCGAGCTGACCGAGGTTCAGGCTCTGGCCTACACCAAGATCGCCAACCCCTTCACCGGCATCCTGGCTGGTGCCATCGGTGCTCTGTGCTATAACAAGTTCAAGGACACCAAGCTGCCCGAATTCCTGGCATTCTTCTCCGGCAAGCGTTCCGTCGCTATCGTGACCGGTGTTGTGTCCATCATTGCATCCGCCATTCTGATGTTCGTATGGCCCGTTGTCTTCGGTGCTCTGGTCTCTGCCGGTGAAGGCATTGCCAGCCTGGGCGCTGTTGGTGCCGGTATCTACGCTTTCCTGAACCGTCTGCTGATCCCCTTCGGCCTGCACCACGCTCTGAACAACGTGTTCTGGTTCGATGCTATCGGTCTGGGCGACCTGACCGCTTACTGGGGCGGCCTGACCGATGCCGACGTGAACTGGTCCGTTGGTATGTACATGGCCGGCTTCTTCCCCTGCATGATGTTCGGCATCCCCGGCGCCACCCTGGCTATGATCCAGTGCGCCAAGTCCAACAAGCGTAAGGCTACCATCGGTATCGTTGGTGCCGCTGCTCTGTGTGCCTTCATCTGCGGCGTTACCGAGCCCTTCGAGTTCGCCTTCATGTTCCTGGCATTCCCCCTGTACATCGTCTACTCCCTGCTGTACGGCATCTTCACCACCATCACCGTCGCTCTGGGCTTCCGCGCTGGCTTCTGCTTCTCCGCCGGTGCAACTGACCTGGTCTTCTCCGCTTCCCTGCCCGCAGCTGCCAATACCTGGCTGATCCTGCCTCTGGGCGTTGCTGCATTCGTGGTCTTCTACTTCGTATTCCTGTTCGCCATCAAGAAGTTCGACCTGAAGACCCCCGGCCGTGAAGACGACCAGGAAGGCGAGACCAAGATCGAGCTGGCTAACGATGACTACACCGCTATGGCCGCTGTTATCCTGGAAGGCCTGGGCGGCAAGGACAACATTGCCTCCATCGACCACTGCATCACCCGTCTGAGACTGGAAGTCAAGGACCGTCTGCTGGTTGACGAGAAGAAGATCAAGTCCTCCGGCGCTGCTGGCGTCATCCGTCCCGGTAAGACCTCTGTGCAGGTCATCATCGGACCCAAGGTTCAGTTCGTCCACGACGAATTCAAGAAGCTGGCTGAGTAATTCTTACTTACCGCTGCTGCGGCCCACGCAGTAAATAACAGCGCCGCCCCGGAGGAAACTCCGGGGCGGGTTTTTGTTCTGGAATATCAAATTTTCTCGCTGCGTTCATATCGTAGGGCGCGCTAAATCCCAATTAACAAGCCTCAGGCATCCAGCGCCAGACGGGCAGCGCGGACATTGTCCTCACTGGTATACGGAATGTGCCACTCGTCAAAGCCGGGTATGCCCATGGGAACACCTTCTCTGCGGAAGACCATACCGCTTTCCACATCCACCTTTCCACTCATATGGAAGGCCCGGATCTGCGGAAACCGGGCTTTGAAGGCGGCGATCACCTTGGCATTCACGCCGCTGCCGACCAGCACTTCCGGACCGTTCTGAGAATCCCGCAATTGCAGAAGTTTACCGATCACTTCCGCACCGGCAAGACTGGCAGGCGCAGCACCGCTGGTCAGCACCGTATCGATCCCCAGCCCGGCCGCATCCAGATAGGTCTTACAAGGATCCCGGGACACATCGATGCACCGGTGCAGCGTCAGTCCGCTTCCCTCCGCGGCTTTCAGCAGCGGAGTCATGGCTTCGCAATCTAAATTGCCATCTTCATCCAGACATCCGATAACAAAACCGTCCGCACCCAAACCGCGAAGCTGCTGGATCTGGGCTGTCATCATCCATATTTCCTCCTTGGTGTAGAGAAAATCACCGGCTCTGGGCCGCATCAAACAGCGGATGGAGATGCTGCTTTCCGCTCTGATCTGCCGCAAAAGCTCCGCATAAGGGGTCAAACCGCCGATCGCCAACGCGCTGCACAGTTCCAGCCGATCCGCACCGCCTGCAATGGCCGCGCGGGCTGAGGCCAGCGAGTCCACGCAAACTTCCAGAATACCTACCATAGAGAAACCTCCCTGTTTTTTCTTTGATTATACCGAAGCAGCAGCCCATTTGCAAGACAAAGCCATAAATTACACAGAAAAACCGAAGAATCATGGACAAATCATCCATTCAGATATATAATAAAGAAAATGGAAGAAAGGACGCAAAATCATGCACAAAGAATATTTGATGCACATTTATGCCTTGCTGGAAAAACTGGAGCGCACCCAGGAAGCGGCTATCGAGCAGGTGTCAGCCGTCTGTGCCGCGGCGATTCAAAAGGGCGGTCTTTTGTACTTTTTCGGTACCGGCCATTCCCATATGATCTGCGAAGAGCCCTTCTATCGGGCCGGCGGTCTGGCCTGTGTATATCCCATTTTGGAAACCGATCTGATGCTCCACGCAGGCGCAAGCAAATCCAGCGGCTATGAACGGCTGGAGGGCATCGGCAATCTGGCAGTTTCCAACGCCGGACTGGGCAAGAACGATGTGCTGTTCATCATTTCCAATTCCGGTCGCAACTGCGCCGTCATCGACGCGGCAATGGAAGCCAAAAAGCGGGGTGCTGTCACCGTGGCCATCACCTCCATGAACCACACCACCCAGGTTGCCTCCCGCCACAGCAGCGGTCTGAATTTGTACCAGGTCTGCGACTATGTGCTGGACAACGGCGGTGAAGTAGGCGATGCGTCGGTGGCGCTGGCCGGTATGGATCAGAAGATCGCCCCCACTTCTTCTGTGATCGACTGCACACTGGTGAATCTGATCCTGGTCAACACCGTGGAGCTGTTGCTGCAAAAAGGCATACAGCCGCCGGTGTTTATGAGTGCCAACACCGATGCCGGCGACGCAGCCAACCGTGCCGTCCTGCAAATGTACAAGTCGCGCATCCCCTTCCTTTGATAAGGCAAGAAAAATCCCTCCGAAACGCCTTCGGAGGGATTCATTTTTTACAGAGCCTTGCCTGCCAGGAATACCTGTCTTTCGCTGTAATCCGGGCTGCAAACCAGGAAATCTGCCACCTTGCCGGTCTCGATCGTGCCCACTTCATTCTGGGCACCGATGGCACAGGCAGGGTTATAGGAAGCAGAGCGCACCGCATCTTCTTCCCCAATGCCGAAGCGGATAGCATTGACCATGCCTTGATACAGATTAATGGCAGAGCAGGCAATGGTGCCATCAGCCAGACGGGCCACACCGTCGCGCAGCCAGGCATCCTGGCCGCCCAGTTCAAACTTGCTGCCCTCTTCCATGCCGCAGCAGCGGCCGGAGTCGGAAACCAGCACCATCCGATGGCCGCCAAATACTGAGTAGGCGAAGCGCACCATCGCCGGATGGGCGTGCAGTCCGTCGCAGATCAGCTCCACCCGGACATTGGGGTTCTCTGCCGCCGCAGGAATAACGCCGGGATTGCGGTGATGGATAGCAGGCATGGCATTATACAGGTGGGTCAGGTGGGTCACACCGGCATCAATAGCAGCCTTGGCGTGATCGTAGTCAGAATCGGTGTGGGCAATGGAAACCGTACAACTTTCCTTGGCCTTTTTCACAAATTCCTCTGCCCCGGGCAGTTCCGGCGCAATATCCACGATGCGAACCAGACCGCCGCAGCCCTCCTGCAGGGCCAAAAAGCCCTCCAAATCCGGTTCTTTCAAATAATCGGGGTTCTGTGCGCCCCGCTTTTTATAGGAGAAGTAAGGCCCTTCCATCTGAATGCCCCGCAGAACGCTGCATCCTTCCGGTGCTTCCTCCACCAGACGACGGGCATTGGCAAAGGCCTTTTCCAAAACCTCGTAAGGCAGTGTCATGGATGCGGGCGCAAAGGATGTAACACCCACCTTGGCATAGTAAGCAGCCATAGCCTTCAGGCCTTCGTAATCTCCGTCGGAAAAGTCCGCACCGGAGTTACCGTGGCTGTGAACATCCACCAATCCGGGAATCACCGTAGCACCCTGCAGGTCGATGGCATCCTCCGGAATCTCATCCGGCAAAATTCGGCCAAATTTCCCGTCCACCACCTCAAACCCACCCTTTCGGAAGGTAAAATCTCCGCAGAAAATTCTGGCATTTTTATAGAACATCGAACATTTCCTCCTGTCTGTTGGCATTTTCTTTATCATACCACAAAGATTCGCTTTGTGCAACCATCATTCAGTCAATGAGTCCCCTGGCCAGACAGTAACGGTAGATCCCGTCCTGGGACACAGGGTCGCAGATCTCATCTGCCACGGCCTTCAGCTCTGGCGCGGCATTGCCCATGGCAACGCCGGTACCCACGGCCTGTAATGCCTCCATGTCGTTCTGCCCATCACCAAAGGCCAGAGCCTCCGACGGATCCAACCCAAAATAGTCCAGAATCCGACGGATCGCTACCCCTTTTCCACCGGATTTGGGAATCACATCCACCGCCCGATCCCAGGAGATGGCCAGCTGCACATTGGATGTGCCCCGGATAATGGCAGGGTGATCCGCTTCCCGGCAGCCCAGCATGATCTGGTAGATGCTTTCCTTGCAGGCGTCCTCAAAATCCTCCGCCACTGTAAGGGTCAGTTTGGACAGCAGATAATAGTCGGACAAATCCTGATCCCATCCATTGGCCGCCAGACGATCCTTCACCGCCACAGAGACGGGGCGCCCCAGCTTGGCAACATTTTGCAGAAGGATCTTAACATCCGCAGGATCGATAGGGTTGCTGTAAATAACATCCTTGTCCGTATAGCAGAAGGAGCCGTTGAAGGTGGCCATGGCGTCAAAACGCAAGCTGCCAAAATCCGGCAGGCTGGCTCGGGGTCTGCCGGTCACAATGCACTGCAGAATGCCCCGCTTGCGGAGTTTTTCTATGGTCTGCACAGTTGCGTCAGAAATGCACCGGGTGGCAGGATCCACCAAGGTTCCGTCAATATCATAAAAAATAATTTTCACATCCGCCATTTGCGACCTCCCCTTGTATACTTTTCTATGTATATTCTTATTGTACCATCTGTCCTTCCCACAGTCAAGAAAAAGCCTTCCGGACACAGTCCGGAAGGCTTTGTGTTTCTTATTCCCACTCCACCGTTGCCGGGGGCTTGGATGTAATATCGTAGGCAATGCGATTGATATGGGGCACCTCGTTGACGATGCGCACAGACACACGATCCAGCACCTCATAGGGAATGCGGGTCCACTCCGCGGTCATGAAGTCAGAGGTGGTGACAGATCGCAGCACCAGGGTGTTCTCATAGGTGCGGCCGTCGCCCATAACGCCAACAGACTTGGCGTTGGTCAGCACGGCGAAATACTGGCTGCAATCCTTGCGGCACTCATGCTTGCCGATCTCCTCCCGGAAGATCCAGTCGGCTTCCCGCAGGGTATCCAGCTTTTCCTTGGTCACTTCGCCCAAAATGCGGATGGCCAAACCGGGGCCGGGGAAGGGCTGGCGGTACACCAGATAGTCCGGCAGACCCAGTTCCTTGCCCAGAAGACGAATTTCGTCCTTGAACAGATGATCCAGGGGCTCCAGCACGGCCTTAAACTGTTCAATGACTTCCTTGGGCAGCAGCTTATTATGGTGGCTCTTAATGACGGCAGCTTCGCCCTCGCCGGATTCGATAACGTCGGGATAGATGGTACCCTGGGCAAAGAAGTCCTCCTTGGTGATGCCGAACTTCACGGCCTCATCCAGGAATACATAGCCAAATTCCGCACCGATGATCTGGCGCTTGCGCTGAGGATCTTCCACACCCGCCAGTTTGCTGAGGAAACGCTCCTGGGCATTGACGCGGACAAAATTCACATCCCACTTGGAGAAAGCAGCTTCCACTTCGTCGCCCTCGTTTTTGCGCATACAGCCATGATCCACGAACACGCAGGTCAGCCGGTCGCCCACAGCCTCGGCCAGCAGCGCAGCCAGAACGGAGGAGTCCACACCGCCGCTGAGCGCCAGCAGCACACGACCCTTGGGGCCGATGGTTTCCTTCAGGCTGGCAACAGCCTTGCTGCAGAAATCGCCCATGGTCCACTGGCCCTTGGCGCCGCAGACCTCATACAGGAAGTTGCGGATCATATCGGTGCCGTGCTGGGTGTGGTTGACCTCGGGGTGATACTGCACGCCATAGAAGCCACGGCTCTCGTCAGCAATGGCCACATTGGGGCAGGCATCGGTGCGACCAACCAGCGCGAAGCCTTCAGGCACCTTTGCCATATAGTCACCGTGGCTCATCCAGGTAATGCCCTCAGCAGGGATGCCCTTGAAGAGCTTGCAGGTGGTATCAAAGAAGGTCTGGGTCTTGCCGTATTCACGGGCGGAGTCTTCCTGCGCCTCGGTGACCAAACCGCCCAGGGTATGAGCCATCAGCTGGCAGCCGTAGCAAATGCCCAGAATGGGCAGACCCATCTGGAAAATGGCAGGGTCCACATGGGGGCTGGATTCCAGATACACAGAATTGGGGCCACCGGTGAAGATGATGCCGATGGGATCAAATTCCCGGATCTGCTCGACGGTGGTTTTATAGGATTTGATCTCGCAGTAGACATTGCATTCACGAACCCGGCGGGCGATGAGCTGATTGTACTGTCCACCGAAGTCCAGGATGAGGATTTTCTCAGACATGGGCGTGCCTCCTGTTGTCAATTATTCTTCATTCTACATAATATCAAAAAGCGATACGTTCTTCAAGTCCTAATTTCACCAAGTTCAAATTTTCGTTTATCGTTCCCCTATTCGGTCATTGCGAGGAGCCGAAGGCGACGTGGCAATCCCCCGGTTAGGGGGGAAATCGTATTGAAAAGTACTATCTAAAACCTTTGGGGATCGCCACACCAGCGTGCGCGCTG
>JAZRBW010000004.1:0-2268 GCA_045635305.1 Faecousia sp.
GAGCCTTTGGGCTGAACCGGTGCAATTCCGGTACCGACAGTATAGTCTGGATGGAAGAAGATGTTTGCAAATTCTTACGCCCTGGGTCTATGCCCGGGGCATTTTTTGTGAGGTAGCGATATGAAAGAATTGTTCGATCAAATTGGTAAAAATCTGTCCTTCATCGGCATATGTATCGCCATTATTGCGGCGTTGTTTGTGCTGGCAAAGCTGGCCGAGAAAAAGCTGACGCTGCACAAGGTAACACCTGCCCGGCGCGTCAGCATCATTGGCATCTGCTCGGCCCTGGCTGCGGTGCTGCATATTCTGGATTTTCCGCTGGTGTTCCTGGCTCCGGATTTTTACAAACTGGACTTCTCCGAACTTCCGGTGATGCTTTGCGGCTTTTTCCTGGGACCCAGCGCGGCAGTAGCCTGCGAGGGTATCAAGATCCTGCTGAAGCTGCTGCTGAAGGGCACTTCCACCGCCTTCGTCGGTGATTTTGCCAACTTTGCCGTTGGCTGCAGTCTGGTACTGCCGGCAATCATCGTTTACCACATTCGCAAGAGCCGCAAAAGCGCCCTTGTGGGTCTGCTTGTGGGCACCGTGGTGCTGACAGTTTTCGGCACCGCCTTCAATGCCATTTACCTGCTGCCCAAGTTCGCACAGCTCTACGGTATCCCTCTGGAAGTCATTATCGGCATGGGCAGCGCCATCAACGGCGCAATTCATGATGTAACTACCTTTGTGATCCTCTGTGTCGCGCCACTGAATCTGATCAAAGGTGTGATGATCTCGGTGCTGACACTGCTGCTGTATAAGCGGATCGCCCGTCCCCTGTTTGGAAAATAAAAGACGAAGAGCTTGCCGATCGGCAAGCTCTTCTCGCATTATTCTTCTCTATTGAATATATTCCTATAAGATTTAACGCGGACATTTCTCATGTTTGCGGCAGATCATCAGAAATACCGGTATGGTAAAAGCAAACAAAATGCTCAGCACCAGAAAAACCTTTTCATTTTGCAGGTCGCAGGATCTGTACAAATCATACAACGCCTTATAATAAAACACAGCATATGTCACAGCAGTCACAAAGGTTACCACCGCGCAAATAACAATCAGATCGTAGTTTTTGGTCACCGTCTCAATCAATTTTCTAGCCTCTGATGACATATAATAATACGGTCTATTACTTTGGGATTGTATATAACGCACCATGTTTTCAAAGCTCTGCTCATCGGTAATTCCCGCATTTTGAAGTGCTTCAATAATCCAGTAGATGCCCTGCACAATCACCAAAACGGCAATCAGCTGTATGATGTTCAGCACCAACATGATGATCCGTTTCTTCTTTATACGACTCCAGACCATCCATTGATACTCATCAGAAAGACGGGCCAGAACCCAAAACTGGGCAAAGGGAACCCATGCCAGCCAAGTCCAGCGATCAAGAAAAAATCGCCGCTTCGCAATGGAATACAACGACAATGCCGTAAGAACATAGGCAACAGTGGCCACTAAAAAATAGGCTGCGTAATATGAATATGAAAACAACGGCGACATATCTTTATAAATCGCTTCCAGGATCGAAATATCCATAATTGCTTCCTCCCATCTGGGGCTTTGCCCCTGTGGGTGATCTTCCTTTTCATATCTATCGATCAAAGACCACCATTTCGAATCTAACATAGCACAATGAGAGCATTTTTGCAAGAAAAAACTATATTTTTCTGAAATAGACTTCCTTTTTCAGAAAGTATGTGATATGATTATTCTGTATGACTATGCCTCGCAAAATGAAATGATAAAATAATGGATATATAAGGAGAACGAAATGATTACTGTTAACAACCTCGGTATGCAGTTTGGCGGTCAGTGGCTGTTCCAGCACGTTGACCTGCAGTTCCTGCCCGGCAACTGCTACGGCATCATCGGTGCCAACGGTGCCGGCAAGTCCACCTTCCTGCGCATCCTGACCGGTGAGCTGGATTCCACCACTGGCGCCGTCGTGATTGACCCCGACAAGCGCGTTTCCGTTCTGAAGCAGAACCAGAACGCCTACGACGACTACACCATCCTGGACACCGTCATCATGGGCAACCAGCACCTGTATGACGTGATGAAGGAAAAGGATGCCATCTACGAAAAGCCCGATTTCTCCGACGAGGACGGTCTGCGCGCTGCCGACCTGGAGGCCGAGTTCGCCGAAATGGGCGGCTGGGAAGCGGAATCCGACGCATCCCGTCTGCTGCAGGGCCTGGGCATCGGCACCGATATGCACTACGACAT
>JAZRBW010000005.1:0-28094 GCA_045635305.1 Faecousia sp.
AAGGAAAAAGAGGAAGGCGAAGCCTTCCTCTGCGTGTTTTCCTGCCTTAGTCAGCCTTGGCGGCCAGGACCTGACGGCCATTGTAGTTACCGCAAGCCTTGCAGGCTCTGTGGGGCATAACGGGTTCGCCGCACTTGGAGCAAACAGCTACGCTGGGAGCGGACAGCTTCCAGTTGCCGCCACGACGCTTATCACGACGGGCCTTGGACACTTTACACTTAGGGACAGCCATGGATGACACCTCCTTGGTCAAACTGCTTTTTACAGCATTTTTGGTTTTTACTTCTCAAGAAGCTGCTTCAAAGCAGCAAATCGGGGATCGAGCTCCTTCTGGCAACTGCAAGGACCCTCGTTCAGGTTGGTGCCGCAGCGGCAGCACAATCCCTTGCAATCTTCCTTGCACAGCAGCTTGGAATCCATGTTCAGCACGAATACCGTGCGGACGATGTCCTCCAAATCGGCGCTGTCTCCCTCCAGAGGGAATACCCATTCATCTTCGTTCTCTTCGTCGGCCAGTTCCGTCACCAGCACCACATCAATGGGCACTTCCAGATCCCGGTCAAAATTTGCGGCACAGCGGTCGCAAACGCCATGGATACAGGTGCGGATATTGCCTTTCATCATCAGCACACCGGCGGTGTTACGGATGACGCCCTCAGCATCCACGCTTTCCGTTACCGGATAACAATTGCCGAAGCGAAGATCGCTCAGATCCAAACTGATGGAAAAAGGAAGGCTTGCACCGGGACAATCAATGATCTTAGACAGTCCTAACAGCATAGTATCCCCCTTCTTCACAGTCATGCTCAAGTATTATACAGGGTTTTATCTCATTTGTCAAATACTATTTTTGTTTTTTTCGAACTTTTTTGCATACAAATCATACTTCGCAGCCATACCAGGTCCTCGGGATAGATAACGCCCTGCAACCATAGCAGGCTATAGGCCAAAAACAGGAAAATCACCGTTTTCAGCCACGGGCTTTGTGCCATATTCGACAGCAGAACGGCGGCGGCCATAGACGTAAGAATCTGAACTGGTACGCGTAGCGGGATCTGCAGGCCGGTCGTTTTCAGCAGCAGCCGCAGGCTCAGCCCTGCGTTGATAACATGGCTGATGAAAAAGCTGATGAAATAGCCCCACATACCGTATCGTGGAAGCAGAATATACAGTCCCAGCACATCCAGCGCTGCTGTGAAAATATTGATACGGACGCAGATTTTCTGCTGTCCCAGACCCTTGTTCATGGCATCGATGATAGCATCGCAGTAAAGCATGGGCACCAAAAGCGCATACAGCCGCAGGTACTGCCCTGCCACCGGGCTGCCATAGAGCCAAAGGCACAGCACTTCGCTGAGCACATACAGCACACCGCCGCAGCCTATGCCGTACAAAAGCGCCACACGCAGGCTTCTGCGGGACAGATAGCGGATGCGCCGCTGACTGTGCGCCGCATTGCAGCGAGCCAGTTCCGGAATCAGCAGATCCGCAAGGCCGTAGAGAATGGCAGCCGGGAACATCATCACCGGAAACACCATGCCGCAGACCATACCGAACTGGGCCATGGCATCGGCTGTAAAAAGGGCTAGGCGCTTAGGCACCATCAGGTTTTCCACAGTGTTGATACCCACCTTCAAATCATCCGCTACCGCCAGCGGAAGGGCGGTTTCCGCCAATCGCCGGGCTACACGAATCCGGGGACCGGTTTTCGGATGCTCCCGCAGGCGCAGGATCACCAGGCAGGAAAGGGTGAGTAAGCTTCCCACGCAGCTGCCCACAACCACCGCTTGACAGGCTCTCCCAATTTCCTCCCCTGCCCAGAAAAACAACGCCGCCACGGTAACCGCCATGGAACAAATTTGTTCCGCCACCTCCACGGCAGCCAAGGTGCTGATGCGGTTGGCGGCAGTGAAATAGCCCACCATGACACCCACAAAGCAGCTAACCGGCAAAAAGGCCGCAAAAAGGCGGATCGCACCGATCGTACGTACATCACCGATCCACAGCACAGCGATCCGGGGTGCGAAACCATAGACCAGCGCACCGATGCCGCCGCTGAAAAGCAGGCTGTAGCCAAAGCAGGCGGACAACACCCAGGTCACATTCTGGGGTCTGCCCTTCCCCAGTTCCTCCGCTGTCAAATACATTGTCGCTGTGCGGATGCCGGCCATGCCGGCAGTCATAGTCATGGATGCGATACTGAGCACCAGCTGCAAAAGTCCCACACCTGCTGCCCCAATGCGCGCAGAAACAAACACCTGAAAGGAGGTGGACACAAACCGCAGCAGTAAATTGACCCCAGTCAGCAGTAACGCATTATAAAATATCGGCATCTTCCTCATGCACACACCCCCTCTGTCCAAGCTATGCGGACAGGTTGGAAAGTATGCTAAGGTAAATTGTTGTTTTCAATATTTAGTAGGGAACGCTGTCCTCAGCGTTCCCTACGGAGCTTCGGTAAACAACAATTATCTTACCAAGGCAAGAAGAAAAGAAGGCTTCCAATGTGGAAACCTTCTTTTTTATGCAATTAAAGTGCCTTCCGCACTTCCGGGACGAATTCCCTGGCGATACAGCGAAGGATTTAGGCAATCCCGCTGTGCGTTATTTACAGTTGCTTGAATTAACTTTTTGCCCGCGGTAGAATTTAATGGCCGAAACAATCGTTAGAATAATCGCGATTCCTGTTCCAATTATGGTCAAATATGCAGCGAGCATTCGACCGAGGCTGTCGTCACAAATATTGTGGAAATATAGCCAGGTGAATTGTAGATGGGTGCAAGCAGTAACAACTATATGAAGTAAGCCAAGCGTAATTACTTGCAGCCATCTGTTTGCGCATTTGGTGTTTACAAAGAACAGCAAAGTATAGATAACAGGAAATACCGTCCACAATAACGGGGCTCCCAATCTGTAAAAAAAGCAAAGTCCAAGTGGCGCAAAATTGGCTACGATTGCCTTAATAAAGAAGAAGCGCTTTTTTACAGTTTCAAACTGTGTGTCGCATCGTTTCATTACGTCATCCCCTTTCTCTCTTCTACAGACAATTCGTTACATTCAAGTTTTTCAAACTGAGAAAAGCAGTGGTGGGAGCAAGCTCCCGCCCTACAATGAATTACAGCGCCTTCAGCACTTCCTTCACGAATTCCCAGGTGCGGCCCACAGAGGCGATACCCAGGCGTTCACGGCTGGTGTGAATATCGTGCATCTCCGGACCGATGGAAACAGCGTCCAGGCCGGGCAGCTTCTCGCCCAGCAGACCGCACTCCAGACCGGCGTGGATGGCTACGACTTCGGGAGTCTTGCTGTACATACGGGTATAGACTTCCACCATGGTGTCCCGGAGGACGGAATCTTCCTTGTACTCCCAAGCGGGGTACTCACCCATCTGGCTGTAGCCGCCGCCGTAGTTTTCCGCGATGGAACGCAGCTTGGCAAGCAGATCCTGCTTTTCCTGGTTGACGGAGCTGCGGACAGAGAAGGTCAGGCTGAACTCGTCAGCAAGCTTGGTAACGCCCAGGTTCAGACTGGTCTGCACCAGACCGGGGATCTTATCGCTCATGGCCTGGATAGCGTTGGGCACTTCCCGCAGCAGGCGTACCAGCTTGGCGGTGTCCTCTGCGGAGATAGCATTACCGCCCAGGGCGTCGGAGTTGAAAGCTTCCACGCTTGCTTCAGGTTCGGCAAAGTTGGCGCGGATCTCTGCCTGCAGCTCGGCCGCGATGGCATTGATGGACTCCAGCTCCAGACCCAGCGCAACAGCATTGACCTCGCAGGTTCTGGGGATGGCATTATCCTTGGAGCCGCCGGCAAAGGAAACCATGCACAGGGGCATCTTTTCCAGGATACGGCCCATAAATTCGCCCATGACCTTGCTGGCATTGGCGCGATTCTTGTGGATCTCCACACCGGAGTGACCGCCCTGCAGACCGTCCACTACCAGGCGAATGGCAGGGCCATAAACAGCCTTGCGCTTTACAGGCATATGGATGGTAGCTCTTGCGCCGCCTGCGCAGGATACGGTGAAGATGCCCTCATCCTCAGAGTCGATATTCAGCAGCATACGGCCCTTCAGCATAGAAAGATCGATGCCGGCAGCACCGAACATACCGGTCTCCTCATCCACCGTGATGACCAGCTCCAGAGGCGGATGGGGGATGCTCTTATCGGCAGCCAACGCCATGGCAAAGGCTACGGCAATACCGTCGTCACCGCCCAGGGTCGTGCCCTTGGCAAAAATATAATTACCGTCGTGGGTGATGTCCAGACCCTCAGTATCCATATTGATGGGGCAATCCGCATCCTTCTCGCAGACCATATCCATGTGACCCTGGATAATGACAGGTGCGTGGTCTTCCATACCGCAGGTGCCGGGCACGAAGATGATCACATCGTTCAGTTCGTCCTGGATATAGCTGAGGCCCTGCTCACGGGCAAAGTTCACCAGGTAGTCGCTGATGATCTTGGTGTTGCCGCTGCCATGGGGCATGGAGCAGATCTCTTCAAAGTATTTCATCACATTGGCAGGCTCCAGGCCGGCCAGCTTTCTGATTTCCATAGGACATTCTCCTTTGTTTTTAAGTCGTTTTTATCATATCACACAACTGTCCGGTTGTAAATCGGGATTGTGGAGAAATTCAAATTTTCGTTTATCGTTCCCCCATTTGGTCATTGCGAGGAGCCGAAGGCGACGTGGCGCCCTGAGCACGAAGTGCGAGGAAGTGCCCTTGGGGTGCAATCCCCTGGTTAGGGCTAAAAAGTGTCGAATACTTTCTGTCTAAAGCCTTTGGGGATCGCCACACCAGCGGTGCTGCACGCAGTGAATCCCAATCTAAATGATTGCCGGGGGCAATCATACCGCAATTAAATGCGCTACTCTTCGCGATGACCAGTCTATCGGAACGATAAAGCCCAATTGGGCGAAAAAGGGCAGCAAAAAAGACCGCGTTAACGCGGTCTTTTTTACATCATTCATTACACCAGGTTCAGGCCCAGGGTCAGCAGCAGCCAAACCATGGCGATCCACTTGGTGGAAGAAGCCAGGATCTTGTCCAGGCGATTGCCCTTACCCTTACCCATATAAGAATCGTTGTTGCCGGAAATAGCGCCGGACAGGCCAGCCTCCTTACCGGACTGCAGCAGGACGGCTACGATCAGCGCAACGCTGGCGATAACCTCCAGAACGATCAAAACAGTCTTCAAAGCTTCCATTTTCTTTACCTCCCTCCAACCTCAGAGAATAAGCCGGAATTGTGCCGCAAATAGCATCGGCACACAGATACCCGGATATTATAGCACGGTTGTTTCCATTTTTCAAGTACTATTTTCGCGGTTTTTACAATTATTTTGTGACCCAGTTGCCGCTTGCCAGGCAATTGAGGTAACTCTCAATAAAGGGATCCAGCGCACCGTCCATCACAGCGTTGACATTGGAGGTCTCGCAGCCGGTGCGGGTATCCTTCACCAGGGTATAGGGCATGAACACATAGTTGCGGATCTGGCTTCCCCACTCGATCTTCTGCTGGACACCCTTGATGTCGGCAATGTTGGCCAGATGTTCCCGCTCACGGATCTCCACCAGCTTGGAGCGCAGCATTTTCAGACAGGTTTCCTTGTTCTGGAACTGGCTGCGTTCGGTCTGGCAGGATACCACGATGCCGGATTTATGGATCAGACGGACAGCGGAAGAGGTCTTGTTGACCTTCTGGCCGCCGGCACCGGAGGAACGGTAGACCTGCATCTCGTAATCTTCGGGCTTGATCTCGAAGTCCTCGGAGTCATCCTCGATCTCGGGGATGCACTCGATGGCGGAGAAAGAAGTCTGGCGGCGGGCGTTGGCATCAAAGGGAGACACGCGGACCAGACGGTGCACACCGTTCTCGCCCTTCAGGAAGCCGTAGGCATTTTCGCCGTTGACCATGATGGAGGTGGACTTGAGGCCAGCTTCGTCGCCTTCCTGATAGTCCAGGATTTGATAATCGAAGCCATGGCGCTCTGCCCAGCGGGTATACATACGATACAGCATCTGGCACCAGTCCTGGGCCTCGGTGCCGCCAGCGCCTGCCTGGAAGCTCATAATGGCATTGTTTTTGTCGTACTTGCCAGTCAGCAGCGTTTCCAGACGACACTTTTCCATGTTTTCCTTCAGAGAGTTATAGCCCTCCTTCAGTTCTTCCAGCATGGAGTCATCATCTTCTTCCGCTGCCATTTCGCAGATGGTCATCAGATCATCCCACAGGGAGGTCATGGCGTTGTAACGCTCGATCTTGGTCTCCACCTGCTTGGCCTTCATGACGATCTTCTGGCTCTTCTCAGGATCATCCCAGAAGCCGGGGGCTTCCTGCATGGCAGTATAGCGCTCCTGCTCATTTTTCAAGCCCTCCATGTTCAAAGACAGGGCCAGGCCTTCCAGAGCGGGCTTTGTGTCATTCAGCTTTTGCTTGTAGCTGTCAAATTCAATATTCATAGCGGTTTTCCCCCACTTTACAAAACATTTCGGTATATTATAGCCGAAAATTTCCATTCTGTAAAGAGGGAATATTAAATAAATTGGGATTTATCGCGTGGTTACAATTTGCTTCGCAGGGGCGATTCACGAATCGCCCGTCGGGACAATATTGCGAATTCGCCGAACGAGGGCAAATCCTGGGAATGTTTTACCGCGCGGGCGCATCGTGATGCGCCCCTACAATAAATACCGAACAGAGCGATAAACGAAAATTGGTAATCTTATTTCTCGCTGGGGTGGTGTTCCTCGTCGGCGAAGACGAAATCGTCGATGTCCTGGACTTCTTCCCTTTCTTCCATACTGGGTGCTCCCTTCCTGATCAGATTTTCCCATTATATGCAGGAGCACGCAAAAAATGTGTTGCTTTTTCATTGACATATGATCTTTTTTTCGGTACAATACGGAAGCACGCCCCCGTAGCTCACCTGGATAGAGCGTACGCCTCCTAAGCGTAAGGTAGTGAGTTCGAGTCTCGCCGGGGGTGCCAAAAAACACAGCATCCGAATTGGGTGCTGTGTTTTTTGCAGTTATGGCAGACTCGAATATTTGTATGCAACGCGGATGAGCGTTGCCGGCGAGGGCTAGACCGAGCCACACATCTATCTGCGCAAAGCGCAGATGCAAACGAGTCTCGCCGGGGGTGCCAAAAAGCCGAAAGTCTCACGGACTTTCGGCTTTTTTTCTTTGTTTATTATAGACCACCCAGAAGGCAATGAACTGGGCGATAAACGTAATCACCCAGGACACGCCGTAGCTTAGATACAGGCATTCGGGGGTATGGTACTGGGGCATTGCGAAAACCGTATCGATCCACAAAAGACGAATACCGCACACACCCAGAACGGAGATGACCATCGGCACCAGGCTGGCACCCATGCCACGCAGCGCGCCGGTGGATACATCCATCAGGCCGCACAGGAAATACACAGCACAGATATAGCTCATGCGGATAAGACCCAGATTGATGGCATCCTGGGAGTCGGAAATGTAAATGCTCAGCAGTTGGGGACCAAAGACATACAGCGCTGTGCCCAGGGCAAAACCCGTCACCGCCACACAACCCAGGCAGGTAAAGAGGATCTTCTTCACCCGATCATACTGCCGCGCGCCCACATTCTGTCCGGTATAGTTGACAGCCGTCTGATGGAAGGCATTCATGGCGGTAAACACAAAGCCTTCGATGTTCTGGGCCGCCGTATTGCCGGACATGACCACAGAGCCAAAGGAATTGATGGAAGACTGGATCATCACATTGGAAATGGAGAACATGGAGCCCTGCACGCCTGCAGGCAGGCCGATGCGCACCATTTTCAGCAGTTGGGGCTTATAAATGCGCAGCTTCTTCAGCTCCAGACGGCAGGCATCGGTGCGGCGCATCAGGGTAATTACCACCAGCACCGCGGAGACCGCCTGAGAAATGGCGGTAGCCAGAGCTACGCCCTCCACATTCATGCCAAATGCGCGGACAAACAGCAGATTCATGATCACATTGATCACGCCGGCAAGGCCGAGAAAGATCAAAGGGCTCTTGGTATCGCCTGCCGCGCGCAAAATCGACGCGGCAAAATTATAGACCATATTGAACACCATGCCGCCGAAATAGATCTGCATATACAGGGTGGACAGCGGCAGGATGTCCTCCGGTGTTCCCATCCAGGTCAGAAAGGTTTCCGCAAAGCAGACACCCACAACCGTTAGCAGCAGACCGCTGACCGCCGCCGCGGGAATGGCTGTGTGCACAGTACGATGGACAGCCACATCATCGTTGCTGCCCAGGCCGTGGGCCACGCTGACACCGCTGCCCACACTCAGGCCGATGAACAGGTTGACGATCAAATTGGTAATCGCGCCGGTGGCACCTACTGCCGCCAGAGAATCGCTACCCCTTGCCTGCCCTACCACCACCAGATCCGCCGCATTGAACAGAAGCTGCAGCCAGCTGGTGAGAATGATCGGAATGGTATATATGATAATATTTTTCAGCAGCGGACCGCGGAGCATAACTTGACTGTTACGTTTCATTTTTCCCTTTACGCCTCCTTTACAGCTCCACATCCAGGCCTAATTCTCCGGGCAGGAAGCGGGGACACACATTCTCCGAGGTCATGATCACGGAGGCTGCCAGGTGGGCGCCGATCTCGCAGGCCTGGGCCATATCCTTACCGTAGGTCAGGCCAATGGCAGCACCGGCACAGAAAGCATCGCCGGCACCGGCGGTATCCTTGACCTGAACCTGCCGCGCAGGGCAGAAGCCGCTGGTCCCGTCCATTTGCGCAAAGACGGCACCCTGTCCGCCCATGGTAACGATCATGCTGGGGATTTGGGCAAGACGAACCTTTTGCGCCAGAATGGCTTCCATTTCGGCCGCGGATTTTCCCTCATAGTTGTCGGAAAACAGAATGCCGGCCTCCTGCTGATTGCAGATGAAGCAGGCCGTCTGCTGCAAAAAGTCCCGCCGCTCCACAGCGATATTCATATTGGAAACCATGGCATAGATTTTTTTGTTATGCTTTTGGGCCAGGCGGAACACCCGCTTGATGATTTCCTTATCCATATCGATTTCCACCACAATGCTGTCGGCATTGCAGAAAATCTCATCGCCCTGTGCATCGAGAATATCGCAGATGGGACGCAGATTGGGGCGCTTGGAAATGGAGGCGGCCACATCGCCGTCATTGCCGAATACAACCAGCCAGGTACCCATGCCGTCCGGGGTCGTGCGGATATAATCGGTATTGACCTTATGATTCTTCAGCTTGCGCATCACATCGGCACCAACACCGCTGTCTTCCACAAGGCTGACAAAGGTGGGACGCAGCTCCACATTGGCAATGTCCTCCGCCACATTGCGGCAGACACCGCCGTGCACCTGCTCCACACGCCCCACATTTCTGCCGGTGGGAACAAATACATCCTCCGGATAACCCTTAATATCCACAAAAACCGCACCGATTACAACAATGCCCATAATGAACCCCCATTGATCGTATTTGTGTCATTATACCACGCGCCCCGAAAAATGCAAGAGCCGACCCCAAATGGGGACAAATTTTCGACATGAAATCGCTAAAATCGTTTTACACTTCCTTCACGGCCTGTTAACATAACATTCCGGCAGCCATGATACGATATCGCCACGCTGATCGCAGATGCGAATCGCGCAAACAAATCCCACGGAGGAAAAAGAAAATGAAGAAAATCACAAGCATTCTTGCCCTGGCTATGGCTCTGGTGATGTGCGTTGGCCTGATGGCTGCCTGCACCGGCGGCGACAAGGAGCCGGAAAATACCACCACCCAGACCCCCGGTACCACCAACGGCACCAACAAGGACGAGGGCAAGGAAGAAGACAAGAACGAGAATCCCAGCACCAAGCCTGAGGAGTCTAAGCCTGAGGAGTCTAAACCTGAGGAGTCTAAGCCCGAGGAGTCTAAGCCTGAGGAATCTAAGCCCGAGCAGGATGCTACGGAGGGCACCACCACCGACAAGGAGACTTCCGATAAGTAAAATAGCAGATCCCACCCGCAATTCACGGGTGGGATTGATCCATCTTTCCTTACTTTCCTGCCGGCTGCTTTTTCCGGGCAAACAGCATCCGAACACCGTAAAAGGCGCAGATGTATGCCAGGAACAGCACAACCACGATGATGGGATACAGGACGGGGCTGCCATTTACCAGATCATAGAAGATCACATAGGGCGTACCGTCGTGACGCATCAGGAACATATAATTGTAATCGATCAGGATGTTGGCAACATAAGCCGCCACGCAGAACGCGCCCAGAATAGCGAAGGTCAGGGGGATATTCTTCTTTTTCAGGCATTCCATACCGCTGACCATAATGTACAGAGAAACGAAGCCGGAAATGCTGTGGGTCAGGCCGGACACCACGTTATCAAAGGACAGCACGGGGTAGGCATTGTAGTTCTGCCCTGCGCCATAGGTTCCCAGCACCGCGCCCAGAATGCCGAAAATGCAAACAAAATCCAGCGCCGCCTGCTTCACTCTGCCACGGGAGAAAGCAGCCAGAGGAATGGTGATCAGCTGAATGCTGCACAAAAACAGGGGCAGATTGTAGAGCCAGTGGTAAGGATTCTCCGTAACGACGCAGCCCATAACGATCTTAAACAGCTCCAGTCCGTCAATGGCAATGGCCGATACTGCCAGCACAAAATTGTGGGTTCTCTCCCCTCTGAAACGGTTTCTGCGACCCAGAATTACGGCAGATGCTACCATAATTGCCATCAGGGTCGTGACGAAAGCCAAATGCTGCCAGGAATAAGCACCTTCGGGAGTACGCTGATACCCACCGAAACCGAAAAACTCTTTCATAGAATCAAGTAACCTCTCTTACCGAACATAACGAGTCTATTATAGCAGAAAAATGACATTTGTCTACAGTTTTTGTCAAAAAGGTTACAGAAAATTACAAATATTTCATCCCCACCGGCGGTTGCCGGTGGGGATGCTTCCTTATTTCAGTTTGGTTACTTTATGGCTCAGCCGGCACAGGTAATACGCACCCCATGTGAACAGAATATTCAGTACGCAGAGAATGAGAATATACACCAGCTTTGCCGCCACAGAGCCAATGGCATTGGCAACGCTCTGACGTACTGCCTCCAGAGGCGCGATATTGCAGGAATAGAAGTTTGCGTAGTTGGTCTGCAAAATATGGGCCATGGAAGCCGCGACCGCGCAGAAAACAGCGATAAACAGGATCACCGCCACCTGTTCCTTCTTTTTGCCCGGCGTATACAGATCCAGCGCCAGGAACAGAATGAACAGGAACACCACCAGATTGTGGTAGGCTACGGTATGGAAGGAGAAATAATCGGTGAAAAATTCCCGGATATTGGCATCACTGTAGATCAGGCAGGGGTAGATCATCAGCAGCAGGAACATGGCGGCGCAAATGGAGATGGCCACGGTGTTAACCTGCTGGCGGTACTTGCCACGGTAAAAACACATCACCGGCATGACAAACAGAAAGAGCGAACAATAGTGGAAGGGCAGATGGTACAGGTCATAGCCTTCCTTCAGCGACAGCACCTGCTTTCCTACCTCCAGCAGCAGCAACAGGCAGGTTACGATCTGCAGCGGAATCATGCGCACCTTCAGCGACTTCTTGCCCAGCCAGAGCCGCAGACCCAAGGCAATCACAATCATAACCGCCACCGCAGGCAGCAGGGTTTTCGCGTGTTCCGGTGTCCAAAGTTGCATAACAACATCCCCTTATTCCTATTTGTTACAAATTATAACATAATGTAACAACTTTTGCAAGAAAAAACGACGTGGGACGCGAAAAAGTCACCGCGGTGGAAACTGTTTGCGCTCTTCTTACCGAACAGACACAAGAAACGACCGAACAGACAAAATGCAACATTCTTCCCTTTTTCTTTGCTATTATAGAACCACCAACAAAGAGGAAGCGGAGGTTTGCAGATATGCACGCAATTCAAATCAGGAAGCTTGTCAAGCAGTATAAACAGCTGACTGCCGTGGATCGGCTGTGTTTGGAAATCAAACAGGGCGAATTATTCTCCCTGCTGGGTGTCAACGGCGCAGGAAAGACCACGGTTATCAAAATGCTGTCGTGTCTGACAAAGCCAACCCAGGGCGATGCCACGGTAGGCGGCTACAGCATTACAAAAGAACCGGAGCAGGTAAAGCGGCTCATTGGCGTATCCCCCCAGCAGACCGCTGTGGCGCCCAATCTCACTGTGAAGGAAAATCTGGAGCTGATCTGCGGCATCCATGGGTTTTCAAAGGAAAAAGCCAAAGAAAAGATCGCGGAACTGTCCGGGCAGTTGTCTCTGGAGTCCGTTTTACACGGGAAAGCAGGCAAGCTGTCCGGCGGCTGGCAGCGCAGGGTCAGCATTGCCATGGCGCTGGTCAGCCAGCCTGAAATCCTGTTCCTGGACGAGCCGACCCTAGGGCTGGATGTGCTTGCAAGGCACGAGCTTTGGCAAATCATTCACCGGCTGAAGGGCCGCGTGACCATCATTCTGACCACCCATTATATGGAGGAAGCGCAGGCGCTTTCCGACCGGATCGGCATTATGAAAAGCGGACGCCTGCTGGCGGTGGGAACAGCGGAAGAGCTGAAACAGGCAGCGGGAACGACGGATTTTGAAACCGCCTTTGTTTCGATCGTGAAGGAGGATACACAATGAGAATGCTGACATTTGCCAAGCGATGTACGAAAGAAATCCTGCGCGATCCCCTCAATCTGGGGTTCGGTTTGGGTTTTCCTTTGGTCTTGCTGGTGCTTTTGAGCGCCATGCAGGCCAACATTCCGGTAAGTCTGTTTGAAATCGACACACTGACGCCCGGCATCTGTGTATTCGGGCTGTCGTTTATGACCCTGTTCTCGGCAACCTTAGTGGCCAAAGATCGGGAAAGCGCGCTTTTGCAGCGCTTGTACACGACGCCGCTTACTGGCCTTGACTTCATTTTGGGGTATATGCTTCCGCTTTTGCCCATTGCCGTGGGGCAAACTGTAATTTGTTTTTTGTTTGCTATCCCTTTGGGCTTGACTGTCAGCATCCATATGGTATATGCTGTGATCGGAGTCCTTCCCATGGCAATCTTCAACATCGCTCTTGGGCTGATGTTCGGCAGTATTTTGGGGGTAAAACAGGTTGGCGGTGTCTGCGGTGCGCTGCTTACCAACCTGTCCGCATGGCTTTCGGGCGTGTGGTTTGATTTGACCCTTGTGGGAGGCGTTTTTGAAAAGGCAGCCTATGCCCTCCCCTTTGTGCACGCGGTGCAAATGGAAAAGGCCCTGTTTTGCGGTAATTTCGCGGCTGCCGGAGAGCACGTGCTTTGGGTGATTCTGTACAGCGCGGCTGCCACCGCGGCGGCTGTGCTTTGCTTCCTGAACCAAATGAAAAAACAGTAAGGACTGAGGCAATGAAATACAAACTCATTATTGACAAGCAGTCAGAGGAAGAAATCACGGTGGTCGCCCACGCACCCTCTGCCCTGACACAGCAGATCGAAGATCTGGTCTGCAGCTACTGCGGTACGGACTCCATTATGGGATACCGGGACGACGGAATGCGCAAGCTGGCCTTTGCTGAGATCGAGTGTATCACCATTCTTGACAGAAAAGTGATCGCCATTGACAAAACGGGCAAGCAATACCGCATACAGGATCGGCTTCGTGATTTGGAGACCATTGTTCCCTCCTATTTTATCCGCATCAATAAGTCCGCCCTTGCCAATGAGCACCGAATCGCCCGTTTCGATGCTGTATTCAGCGGTGGTGTGGACGCTGTGTTTCAATGCGGCTACCGGGAATATGTTTCCAGACGCTGTTTTGCGGAAATCAGAAGGAGGTATGAAAAAGCATGAAGAAGTTTCTTTTGGATTTTGTACGCCGCGGCCTGGTCGCCTGTGGCTTGGGTCCCATTGTTTTGGCGGTTCTTTATCTCATTATGCAGGAAGCTGCGGTTATGTCCACGCTGACGGTCAATCAGGTCTGCATCGGTATCTTTTCGCTGACCTTTCTAGCCTTTCTTGCAGGCGGCATGAATGCCATTTATCAAATTGAGCAGCTTCCTCTGATGGTGGCAATTTCGATCCACGGCGGTACGCTGTATATGGGCTATCTGGCCACCTATCTGATCAATGGTTGGCTAGAATGGGGCGCTGCTCCCGTGCTGGTGTTTACCGGTATTTTCGTTGTGGGCTATCTGGTGATCTGGGCGGTAATCTATTCCATCATGAAAAAGAATACAGCCAAAATTAACTCTGCGCTGATGAAAAGCCAGAAAAGCACAGAGGATGCGGCATAAGAAAACAAATAACTATATTCCAATAATAAAACCGCCCCAGAAGGGCGGTTTTGCTATTGGCGGAGCAGCAGGGATTTGATTTAATCGTTGTGCCGCCGCTTCAAGCAGCGGCGGGCGGCGCTCATCCGCGCCGCATTTGATTGGTTCAAATCCCTCCCCACTATTTCATCAAAAAAGACACACCCCCGGCGGGGTGTGTCTTTTTTGAAGACTAACCCTAATTTTGATACAAATGCACCCCCTTTTGAGTCAAGGGGGTGCAAAATCATTTTAGGGGGTGCATTTTTAAGAAAAGGGGGCGCAAGAGTGCAGAAATCTATTTCAAATCACTTGTTTTCTAATTTCTGAAGCCACTCTGCGGGCAAAACATATTCCTTACCATCAATAGAAATCGAATATGCCAAATCGTTATATGAGGTAATATCCATTCGTACTGCTAAATTAGGTTCTTCCCCAAAGAATCCGTAGACTACACCATAAACATAACAGTTTTCCAGCATTCCATCCGGTTTCTTAATTAGATCATATAAGCCTGCTTCACGAGGATCCTTTTGTGAACGGACATCGGACAAGAACTCTGCAATTTCCGATGCTTCAACTATTCCATCACCGCAAGTTGTGTGAGTTACATCTCTTTCCGTATTTCCTATACCGGAAACAAATTCAAATCGAATGCAATTATCTACAACAAAGTCGAATGACGGCAACGAGGTCTTGCGGTAAATACTAAACCATTCATTATCGGGAGCATATCTGATCAGGATGTTGTCATTGTCAGCATCTTTTATAGCAAACATCCCTGTTTGGTACGAAAGACCCAAGTGTTGAGATGTTTTTTCTTCTCCTTGTATGCTGCCGATAAAATCCAAGTCACCCAAATAGTAAAGGATTCCTTCGTTTGCCAAGTGGGTGTACTCAACTCCCGAATTACTGACTATGTTCCCATTCTTATTTTTTGTAAATGTATCTTCTTTTGTAAGAGAACAACCGCACAAAAGTATAAGTGTTACGACGATAAAACATAATACTTTTTTCATATACTTACCTCCGTTCACTTGTCTTTTAAATAATTATAGCATGGAAAAAGTTCATTTTCAATATAATTTAACGATTACCCCACTAAATCAACGATTATGGTTATAATTTAACGATTACCTGTATTTTAACGATTTGAAATTGGATTGATCCGTAAATTTGCAAATTTTCTCACCCGAAAAGTTCTTTAAAAACCGATTTTGGGTATAAAATAACCGCAATCCCTTTGTATCGGAATTGCGGTTTTTATTTGGCGGAGCAGCAGGGATTTGAACCCTGGCAACACTTCCATGTCCTACGAGATTTCGAGTCACGCCTCTTCGACCACTTGAGTACTGCTCCATTGCTTGGGTATTATATCAGCCATACAACAAAAAATCAAGGCTTCTTTTTGGCAACTTCCATCACATCGCCCATTTTTTCCATGATCTTCAGATAATTCTCCCGGCGGTGGGGCTTTAAACAACCCGAGCAATCCTTGATGCCATTATCCAAATAGGTAAAGCTGCCGCCGCAGTTTTCGCCCAGGCAGTACAGCGGACAATAGCAGAACAGGCAGCTAAAGGTTTCCTTGTCTGCGCCCTCATGACAGGGGAAATACTCGCATTCCTTATTCTGAAAAAAGTCGTAATGTGTCATTTCATTTCCTCCTTAACCTTGCGTCCAGGGATATTCCCGGGGCGGCTCGTGGGTAAATTCCATGCTTTCGCCGGTGCTGGGATGCTGAAAGCCCAAACGGTATGACCACAGGGCAATTTCACAGGGGTCATTTCGCTCGCTATATTTGCGCTCTCCTACCAATGCCATCCCCCGGGATGCAAACTGTACCCGGATCTGATGGGTGCGTCCGGTATGCAATCGGATCCGCACCCGGGCGGTTTCGGCATTCTTCGCCAGCACCCAAAAGCTAAGCACCGCTTCCTGAATGTCTTTGCCCGGCCCATCGGCCACATAGGTCATCTTTCTGGCCTTGTCACGGCCCAGCAGATCCCGGAGCGTACCGCTTTCCGCCTCAGGGCAGCCATGCACAACAGCCTGATATTCCTTTTCAAAGGTATTCTCCCGGATTTGCCGGGAGAGCTCCGAAGCGGCAGCGGCGTTTCTTGCCACCACCATCAGCCCTGACACCACCCGATCCAGCCGGTGAACGGTACGAAAATCCTTTGTACCCAGCTGCGCACGCAGCAGTTCCGGCAGGCCACCAGGCTCGTCTGTGGACAAAACTCTGGCCGGCTTGATGCAGACCACAATATCCTTATCCGCATAGAGAATCTCCATCAACGCACCTCCCAAAATTGGCGATAGGCCGTAGGCAATGCCGCCTCGGCTTCGATCTGTTCGGCTGAAAGCCAGGAGAATTCCTCGCTTTGCCCACGCACTTCCAGATAATAGCCACGCATCCTCCACTCGATATGGGTGAAGATGTGATTCTTATCCGCCTGGCGATACACTTCCTGCACCGGCAAATCCAGCGCGGCAATGGCCTGGGGAAGCTCCAGAATACCAGGCACCTCCGGGAATTGCCACATACCGGCAAGCAGCCCCTTATCCGGACGCTTGCACAGGGCGAATTTGCCGTCACAGCTAAGCACAAAAACCGTTTTTTCTTCGATACGACGACCTTTTTTAGGCGTTTTAATGGGCAATTTGGCAGCTAAACCGGTCTGATAGCCACGGCAAAGGTGGCTGCAGGGGCAGTTCTGGCAGTCAGGCGCTCGATTTGGCCCACAGACGGTTGCCCCCAATTCCATCAATGCTTGGGTAAAATCGCCTGCGTTTTCCGGATAAATCTCGGCTAGAAACGTCTGCACTTCCCTTTTCCGAGCTGGCAAATCGATGGGTGTGGCATTGGCCTGCAGACGGGAAAGGACACGAAGCACATTGCCGTCCACCGCAGGCGTAGGCTGGTCAAACGCAATGGAGCAAATTGCGCCGGCGGTATAGTCGCCAATGCCTGGCAGCGCCAGCACATCCGTGTGGTTGCGCGGAAATACGCCGCCGAATTTCTCCTGAACTACGCAAGCGGCCTTCTTGAGATTACGCACACGGCTATAGTAGCCCAGTCCCTCCCACAGCTTCAGCAATTGCGCATCATCTGCATTTGCCAAATCCCCAACAGTAGGCAGGGCGGCCAGAAAACGGACGTAATAGCCCTTCACCGCCTCCACTCGGGTCTGCTGCAGCATAATTTCCGAAAGCCAGATGTGGTAGGGATCCTTGTCCTGTCGCCATGGCAGGTCACGCTTATTGGCGTCATACCAGGGCAGCAGCACACCGGGCAGATTTTTCAGTTGTTCCGACACAGTGCACCCCTCCCCTTTTTTGCCATTGTATCATGGCCAGATAAAAAAATCCACAGGAAAATAAAAAGAGGAGGCAACTGCCTCCCTTTTCATTTCCTATTATGAATGACTGCCAACAGGCATACTGCCTGCCGTCATCCATTCATGGACTCTCCCACGGCCTTAAACATGCCTCTGGCATGTTTTTTCCCCGGCTGCGCCGGGGCCGGCCTTTCGAGTCCTTTTTTTCGGCGTACCAATAATAAAAGGGAGGCTGTTGCCTCCCTTTTATTATTGGTACGCCGAAAGGGACTCGAACCCCCGACCTACTGATTCGTAGTCAGTCACTCTATCCAACTGAGCTATCGGCGCATGTCGCTTTTCTCAAGCGCTTAGATATATTAGCACACCATGCACCGAAAGTCAAGCATTATTTTCAAATATTCGGGACTTTTTTTGTAGTTTTATTCAATATCCTGCATATCCGCCATTGTCAGGTCATTTGCCAGATTTTCCACCGCCAAATCGTTGTCAATCGCTGGGTAAGCCGCGGAAATTGGCTTTTCATGCCACACCTTCTGCTCTGCACCCATCGTATCTGCAATAATGGGGTTTGCTTTTTTCTTGCCGGTTTTTGCCTTTCCCTGAAGAATAGGCACCGGGCTCTGTTCATTCTTCGGATGAAGTTTTGTATCTTCGGGTCGCTTCATACCCTGTTTCGCCATTGTGATCACCTCGTTATCATTGTGCGCATTTATCCGTTAACTATACGATAATTTTTTAATGCTTGTCATTAAATTATAATTGACAAACGTTTCTAGTCATGTTATAGTAAAATTAGATAAGTGAAAACAGGAGGTACTCTTATGAAGCAAATCAATAAAACTGCCAAAACGATGGAAAAAGTTCTGCAGATACTGGAGATTGTGGTAAAAATCGGCTTTGTTGGCACCATCATCGGACTTGCGGTCATTGCAGTGGCGCTTGTATTTAATCTGGATCCTTATTTAGTCGGCAACGACTACGGATCTCTGGAATTGGGCACGCTGGAGCTGAACATTGCAGAAAGCGCTATCGACGACAATCGGTTACTGTTTCTTCCTGCTGCCATCGAGATCCTCATCGGTCTCATTATTACCGTTTGGATGCTGCGTGCGATCCGCTGTATTCGCTCCATTGTGCAGCCCATGATGGACGGCTCTCCCTTTTTCCAGGGCGTCGGGGATAAAATAAAGAACCTGGCAAAATACTGCTTTATTTTAGGCATTAAAGTGAACATTCTTCGCATGATCAGTACCACTTTAATCATAATATGCTTTGATTTAGAGACACTGCTGACCAACGACATCATCACCGCTGTCACCATCAACGCCCCTTTGGATGGCACATTCCTGCTGACGGGCGCGGTATTGCTGCTGCTTTCCTATATTTTCCGCCACGGCGAGCAGCTGCAGCAGCTTTCTGACGAAACCCTGTAAGGAGGTAAGCTATGCCCATTATTCTTAGATTGGACCGGGTGATGGCTGACCGCAAAATGTCGCTGAATGAACTATCCGAAAGAGTTGGCGTATCCAATGTCAATCTTTCGAAGCTAAAAACAGGCAAGGTCAGCGCGGTGCGTTTTTCCACTTTGGAAGCCATCTGTGAAGCGCTGAATTGTCAGCCCGGCGACATTTTGGAATACCGAAAAGATAATCCGTAAAAAGCCACATTTCCTCTTGCTATTTGCCGCAAAAGGGGTTATAATATGTCGGTAAATACGAACTGGAGGTCATACACATGGCTGTTAAGATTGAAAAAACTACGATTATCGGCGACATTCTGGATGTAGCACCTCAGGCTGCTCCCCTGTTCTTCGCCATCGGTATGCACTGCTTGGGCTGCCCCAGCTCCCGCAATGAGACCGTTGAGGAAGCCTGCATGGTTCACGGCATCGACTGCGAGCCCTTCCTGAAGCAGCTCAACTACTTCCTGGAGGCTTACGAAGCCGACCAGCAGAACAAGGCTTAATTGACCGGCTATGCCGTCCCGCGACTGCCGGGACGGCGTATCTTTTTATTTTGCTTAGTGAGATAAATTGTTGTTTACCAGATTTAGGTCATTCCGAGCCAGTGCGCACACTGGCGTGGGAATCCCCCAGTTAGACGGGAAATGCAACGGAAAGCACCTAAAATACTTAGGGGATTGCCACACCAGTGACATCTGTCACTGGTTCGCAATGACCGAATATCTTAGTGTAAACAACAATTTCGTTTAGGAGGAACAGATATGAAACTTCCCCTTTCCGAACGTCTTCTGGCTTGCGCCAGTTTCGTTCCACAGGGCAGCCGGGTAGCTGATATTGGCTGTGATCACGGATATTTGGGCATCCACCTGCTGACTTCCGGCATCGCCACTTCCATGATCGAATCCGACATTAACGAAGCACCGCTGCAGAGTGCTCTGCGCAATGCCCACAAATACGGCGTGGCAGATAAAATGACTTTCTACCAGTCCGACGGTGTACGCAATATCCCCCGGGATTTTGATGTGTTGGTCTGCGCCGGCATGGGTGCAGATACGATGATCCACATTTTGGAAAGCGCCCCCTGGCTGAAGGACTGCCGTTACCGGCTCATTCTGCAGTGTCAGAGCAAACGGCCGGAGCTGCGCAAATATCTCTATACCAACGGTTTTTCCATTGCCCGGGAAACCCTGGCGCAGGACGGCAAATTTATCTATCCCATCACGGAAGTGGTCTATCGCCCCGCAGAGTCCCTCTCCCCTGCTCAGTATCACATCACCCCCATGCTGCTTGCAGACAATTCGCCCCTGCTGCCGGTATTTCTGGAACGGGTGTGCTACGGTCTGCAGGTATCTGTGGACGGTTTATCCCGCACCGGCGGCGAGAAATACGAGGAATATAAAGCAATTCTGGAAGAATTGAAGAAAATAGAACGTTAATTGTTGTTTACCAGTTTTCTGTCATTCCGAGCCAGTGCGCACACTGGCGTGGGAATCCCCCAGTTAGACGGGAAATGCAACGGAAAGCACCAAAATACTTAGGGGATTGCCACACCAGTGACATCTGTCACTGGTTCGCAATGACCGAATATCTTAGTGTAAACAACAATTTAACTTACCAAGGAGGAAAGAAAAATGACCACTGTTGCCGACATTTTGAAATATGTGGAAGCATTGGCGCCTCGTTCCATGAAGATGGATTGGGACAATGTGGGATTGCTGTGCGGCAGCCGGACTGCCCCTGTGACCAAGGTTTTAGTGGCGCTGGATCCCTTTGAGCATGTGTGCCAGGAAGCGGCAGAATGGGGTGCGGAGCTGATCGTAACCCACCACCCCCTCATCTTCCAGGCCTTGAAGTCCATTACAGACGAAACTTCCATCGGTCGCGGCATTCTGACCCTTTGTAAGAACGGCATCAGTGCCATCAATGCCCACACCAATCTGGACTGCGCACCCGGCGGTGTCAACGATGTGCTGGCAAAGAAGCTGGCCCTGGTGAATACCCAGGTCATTGCCCCCAGCGGTGTGGATGAAAATGGCAACGAATGGGGCCTGCTGCGCCTGGGTGAAGTGCCGGAGCAGCCCCTTGATGCCTTCCTGAACCGGGTCAGAACACTGCTGGGTTGCGAGGGACTGCGGTATGTGGACAGTGGCAAGCCTGTTCGCAGGGTGGCTGTGGGCGGCGGCAGCTGTGCAGGTGCCATGCTGGACGCCTTGCAGGCCGGCTGCGATACCTTTGTCACCGCGGACATCAAGTACAACCAGTTCTGGGATGCCCGGGATCTGGGGCTGAATTTGATCGACGCCGGTCATTTCCATACCGAAAACCCGGTGGTTGCTGTGCTGGCTGAAAAAATTGCCGCCGCATTCCCCGAATTGGAAGTAAAAATTTCCCAAAAACATCACGATTGCATGAAATTCTATTGATTTTTGCAGGATATAGTGCTAAAATATACAGGATTTTTGAATACTACCCAACGAGGAGAGAAAATATATGTCCGGACATTCCAAATGGCATAACATCCAAAAAACCAAGGGCGCGCAGGACGCCAAGCGTGCTGCTGCCTTCACCAAGATCGCCAAGGAGCTGATCGTGGCTGTGAAGGAGGGCGGCGGCATCACCGATCCCGCCAACAACTCCCGCCTGGCCACCGTTATCACCAAGGCTAAGGCTGCCAACATGCCCAACGATAACATCAAACGCTGCCTGGAAAAGGCATCCGGTGCAAGCGGCGGTGACAACTACGAAACCATCACCTACGAAGGCTACGGCCCCGGCGGTGTTGCCGTGATCGTGGAGACCATGACCGACAACCGCAACCGTACCGCAGGCTCCATGCGCCACCACTTCGACAAGTACGGCGGCAACCTGGGCGCTTCCGGCTGCGTTAGCTGGTCTTTCGACAAGAAGGGCGTGCTGGTCATCGACAACGAAGAGGGCGACTATGACGAGGATACCGTCATGATGGATGCCATGGATGCCGGTGCTGACGATTTCGAAGCCGACGGCGACGTGTTCACCATCTACACCACCCCCGATGATTTCAACACCGTGGTTGAAGGCCTGAGCAAGTACACCTTCGCATCCGCCCAGATCGAAATGGTTCCCCAGAACTACCAGAAGCTGGAAAGTGAAGAGCACATCAAGCTGATGGAAAAGATGATCGAGATCATGGAAGATGACGACGACGTGCAGAACGTCTGGCACAACTGGGAGCAGGAATAATTGCATAACAAAACGCCCAGCCTTTCGGCTGGGCGTTCACTTTAGTTCAAGAAATTAGGAAACAGTAATTCGCTGAGCACCTTGGCTGTCAGCAAGATCAGCACGATCACCACAGTAGGGCGCACGATCCTACTGCCGTTTTTAATGGCAAGTCCTGCGCCGATATAATGACCGGCAATGGAAAACACGGCCGCAATCAGCCCAATGCCCCAGAAAACATACCCGGCGGTCCAGGCAGTAAAGAGGCTGCCAACATTGGAAGACAGATTGACGATCTTTACATTGCCGGCAGCGGTACGGGTATCCAGCTTGCCAAACCGGATGAAGATCAGCATCAAAAATGTGCCCGTTCCGGGACCATAGTAGCCATCATAAGCACCGATAACCAGCGAGGCAGTCCATACAATCGCTGCCTGCTTTGCAGCAGAAATCTGTCCCGGTTGCTCCGGCCATTGGCGGGTGCGCAGTGTAAGCAGTGCCACCACCGGCAGAACCACCAACAGCAGATATTTCAGCACCGTATCCGGGGTATGATGCTGCAGCCAGGTTCCGCCTGCAGATCCCAACAGTGCCAGCGCAATAGATGGCACCGCCAGACGCCAGTTGACACACTTGTTCTTAATAAATCTGGCTGTGGAAAAAATCGTACCCAAACCCGCAGAAAGCTTATTGGTACCCAGGGCATAGTATGTGGGCACGCCACCGAAGGCCAGCAGATAGGTCGGTACGGAAATAATACCGCCACCTCCTGCGATGGCATCCATAAACGATGCCAGAAAAACACCGCAGCCAATCAGCAGTACCACCCACAAGGGAAAGCCGTTAACGCTCATGCATCGGCCTCCTCACAGCGCAAAATGATCCCGGATCATGGCAGCCACCGCATCCGCTGTCAGATTGGAATTGTCGATTTTTATGTAGTTTGCAAAGGGAATCTCTCCCGGCAGGCTCTCCAGACGGTGATTCTCATCATCACGCAGCAGCCGCGCCCGGGATGCTTCCAAATCCCGCTTCGACGCCTTATGCTGCAGTCGGTTCGGTGTTTCATTTCGCTGCAGCCGAATTTCCTGGGATGCCACCAGTTCCACATAGTAAACTTCTGCGCCCTGCTGCTGGAAAATCTGCGCAACATGGGCAATATAGTCCCAATCGGAGGGCATATCAAAGGCCCACATGATGGTGTGGATCATGCCGTAATTGTCGGATTTTGCAAACTCCTGGAAAATTACTTCCCGAAGCTTCAGGATGGTTTCTCCGCGAAACGCCCCAAAAATATCCAGCACCGGCTCGATCATCATGTGGTTATGAAACAGCCGCAGGCCGGTAAGCTTCATCAGTTCCTGACCGACGGTCATTTTGCCAACGGCAGAGTTACCGATCAAAAATACCAGTTTCATCCGCTCACCACTCTCTTTCACCATTTGCAGTACCAGGTAGGTACCGTATTTTGCATATTATCATACCAGCTGAGCACATCGGCAGCCTGCTCACGCATTACCGCGATCTCCCTTTCGCCAAAGGGAATGGCCCAGGGCAGAGATCCAAGCGTATTGGAACAAATGTAAAGTGCCAGCAAATCCCAAAACGCTCCTGGTACATCGCCCGCGAAGTATCCGTCCACCATACCGCTGGCAAATGCCGGTGCTGCCTGGGCACTCCAAACAATGCGGTTAAATTCCTCCCAGGGGTCACCGTAGTCATCCTTGTCAAAATCGATAATCACCAAATTGCCCTCACGATCGACCATCATATTGCCAATGTGATAATCACCGTGCTGATAACTCTGAGGACGATTTTCCAGAAGATGGCGATTCGATGCCAGATACTGCAGCATCGCTTCCCCACCCGCATATTTCAACGGACAGCTTTCATACATGGTGATCTTTCGGTCGATCTTAGCATTGAAGCGCACTGCCCAATCCAGCGTATCGTCGGGCGCGGGCAAGGCGTGGATCTTCCGCAGGTACGCCCCCGATTGCCAGCCGTACGCGTATTGCTTCTCATCGGCCAGCTTCGGAATGGTTTGCTCGGCATCTTCTCCATCGATCCAGCTTTGCAGTGCATAAACACCCTCATCGCAGGTGCCAAATTCCACAGGCAGGCACATGGGAATTTGCAAGGCTGTTACCTGCTCCATCCGCTCAAACTCCGCTTTTCTGCGTTCAGCACGATCCAAAGGAGAAATGCGGAGTAGGTACTTCTCCCCTTTCTTGGTGGTAACGCAGTACTTTTTATCTCCGGACCAGCCTTTTTCAATAGGTGTCCGATGGATGATCGTATGGTAAATCATTTGGTCTTCTCCCTGTCGCAGGCAAGAATGGCATAGCGACTGATGTCACAAATACCCAAATTGTTAAAACTGGACTGCCGCTCTGTACCCTCATAGCGCATACCGCATTTTTTCATAACACCACCGGAATGAGGATTATTGGGGTCATGGCACGCCTCCACCCGGTTCATACCAACCTCGTCAAAGAAGAAGTCGATAACTGCGCCAAGAGCCTCCGTCATGATGCCCTGATGCCACCAGGCCTTGCCGATGCAATAGCCGATCTCCGCTTTTCCCACCCGGTCATTGATCCGAACGGCAGCTATGGAGCCGATAGGCTGGCCCAGTGCCTTGGGCACAATCGCCCACTGGTAGTAGTTTTCCTCGCTGTAGTGATTGACCCAATCAGATAGTACCATGCGGGAAATCTCCACACTTTCGTGGGTGGGCCAGGTCATAAATCTGGTAACATCGTCATCGGAAGCCCAGTTTTGGTACATGGCAGGCGCATCCGCCAATGTAAACTGGCGCAGGATCAGGCGATCGGTTTCTATGCGTTTTGTTCCAAGATGGTTCATATTCTACCCTCCCAAAGCCCTCATTCCCTGCATTTTCTGGCCAAATGACAGGGCTTTACTTTTTCTTCTTCAGCAAGATCACAACCACTGCACCGCCTGCTGCCACCAGCAACACAACAACAAGAATGATGATTCCCGTCCCATCGCCATCTTCCGTATCCGGCTCTGGCTCAGGGGCTACCTCGCGCAGATGGTCGCAGACATTGCAGTTGGCATCCCGATCACCGTCATAGGTATGCTCCTCATGCTTGGCAATGGTTTCCGTTCGCGTCGCGCCGCAATCGGTGCAATGGAAGCTTTTCTCACCCTCTTGCGCGCAGGTGGGCTCTTTGGTCACCTTGCCATCGTCCCAACTATGTTCGCCGGTCTGGGGCAGCATCTCCGTTCTCGCTGCGCCACAGGAGGTACAGGTATAGATCATCTCACCGTCGACCGCACAGATCGGTTCCTGCGTTACCTTTCCTTCGTCCCAAATATGCTCACCGGTCTTGGGCAGAACTTCGGTTCTGGTGCCGGCACAGTTGGCACAAGTGTAGCGCAGTTCCCCATCTTCCACGCAAAGAGGTTCTTTCGTCACCTGACCTTCGTCCCAGCTATGTCCCTTGGCAGGAATTTCGTTGGTTTCCGCTTCACCGCAAGCACAGGTGCGAGCTTCTTCACCTGCGACTTCACAAGTGGGCGCAGTCACCACAGCCCATTCGCCAAAGGTGTGGCCGGTGGCATCCACCAGATTCTCTTTGATTGTATAGTTGCATTTGCTGCAGGTGCGGCCAGTATAGCCCTGTTCGGTGCAGGTAGGCGGCACCTGGACAGCATCGCCATAGCTGTGCTCGCAGCAAAGGGCGCAAAGCTGATTGACAGGATCGGTCACCTCATCGCCAACACATTCAAAATGCCAAACAGCATAGGAAATATCTCCACAGTCAGATAATGTGCGATGTGTGGACTGCAAACCTGTACACAGAACATGCCACAGGCTGGGGCAATTTCTAAAGGAGTGTTGTTTGAAATTGACTAGGCTTTCGGGGATTACCACATATTTCAGATTCGTGCAGTTGCTAAAGGTGTATCCCAAAATTTCCGTCACACCTTCGGGAATCGCAATACCGATCAGGCTGCTGCAATTTGTAAAGGCACCGGAGCCAATAGCCGTAACAGACGCAGGCAGTTCCACACCGGTCAGGCTGGAGCAGCCATAGAACAAGTAGCTATTGATCACCGTGATGCCATCGGGAATGTTTACATCCGTCAGGCTGGAACAGCCCTCAAACACACTGCCGTCAATCCACACCACGGTGTCCGGAATCTTCACAGAAACCAGGCTGGTACAACCGGCAAACGCACCGCTGCAAATAACTTTTGTGCCTACCGGAATATTGCATCCTGTGATGGAAGAATCTGCTGCCTTACAGAGCACAACATAAGGATTGGTGCTGTTACCCAGATAGTTAACAGAATCAAGCACATTAAATTGCAGTTTATTACACTCGTAGAACGCTCTGCTGCCGACAAAGACCAAGCCATCGGGAACCGTCAGCTGTTCCAGCTTGGAGCAATACATAAATCCCTCCGGATTGATCGCCTTGGTGTTTTCATGAAGCGCATAAGAAGTAACACCGGTATCATTCAGCTTAATAAACAAAACATACTTGTTTTGATCGTTGCCCAGATACATACCACCGTTGTATTCATGGTAAGTCAGGTTGTAGCAGCCAGAAAAAGCATTCACATATATTGTTGCCAAGCTGTCGGGAATGGAAATCGTACGCAGATTCTCACATCTGGAAAACGCCTCCATACCGATGCTTGTCAGTCCATCGGGAAGCACCACACTGGACAGACTGGTACAGTTGGAAAAGGCACTTGAATTGATACTCTTCAAGCCAGTGCCAAAAGATACATTCTGCAATTGGGTACAGTAAGCAAACGCATCACTACCGATACTGGTGACCGAGTTGGCAATCGTGGCGCTGGTCATATTGGAAAAACCGCGAAAAGCCCAGTTGCCGATAGAGGTGACACCCTCCGATACAACAACTTTTCTGACCTCGCTGCCGGGAATACCGCTAAAAACATTTTGAGAATAATTCCACATGGGGCCAGTGCCAGAAATGGTAAGCGTGCCGGATCCATCCAAAGACCAGGTCAAATTGTCGCCGCAGGAACCGCTGCTTGCATATGCATCAATGGGCTGAACAAAAAATGCTAACATACAAAAGACCATCATGAACACAAATGTGCAGGCAAGTTCTCTTTTCATACATATCCTCCTGATTCATTATCTTACAAATTGGTGTTACAGGATATATACTATCACGTAAATATCCATAATTCAAGCCAAAAGAAAACCTTTGGGCGTTATGAAAAAAACTCCACGTTTGAAGTGGAGGTTTCAGTGTTTGCGTTACCTGGTTTCACGGCTATGGCAACTATCCTTTGCCGTCAAGAAACAGTCCGGTGGACTGTTTTAGGCAAAGAAAAACGCCAACCTTTCGGTTGAGGTTTCAGTGTTTGCGTTACCTATTTTCACGGCTAGGGCAAGCTATCGTCCTGCCGTGGGAAGTGTCCGGGGGACACTTCCAGGCAGCTTGTATAAGGTTAATAGACAGAAAAAAGCCTCGACTTTCGTCGAGGCTTGGTGTTTGCGTTACCTATTTTCACGGCTAGGGCAACTATCCTTTGCCGTTAAGAAACATGCCGGTGGCATGTTTTAGGCAAAGAAAAACCTCCTACTATTGTAGGAGGCTTCAGTGTTTGCGTTACCTATTTTCACGGCCAGTCACCCGGCAACTATCGTCGGCGTACGTGTGCTTAACTTCTGTGTTCGGGATGGGAACAGGTGGACCCACACGACAATCAACACAAACTCGTATGGATGAGCATTGAAGCC
>JAZRBW010000006.1:0-5447 GCA_045635305.1 Faecousia sp.
CGCCATCAAGCGCAACGCGCTGCTGGAGAATGTGACTGTGGACGCAGAGGGCAAGATCGACTTCGACGACAAGTCCGTCACCGAGAACACCCGTGTGTCCTACCCCATCAGCCACATCAACAACATTGTGAAGCCCGTTTCCGCAGCTCCCGCTGCCAAGAACGTGATCTTCCTGTCCGCTGACGCATTCGGCGTGCTGCCTCCCGTGTCCATCCTGACTCCCGAGCAGGCACAGTATTATTTCCTGTCCGGCTTCACCGCAAAGCTGGCCGGCACTGAGCGCGGTATCACCGAGCCTACCCCCACCTTCTCTGCCTGCTTCGGCCAGGCCTTCCTGGAGTTGCATCCCACCAAGTACGGTGAGGAGCTGGTGAAGAAGATGGAAGCCAACGGTGCCAAGGCCTACCTGGTCAACACCGGCTGGAACGGCACCGGCAAGCGCATCACCATCAAGGATACCCGCGGCATCATCGACGCTATCCTGTCCGGCGCTATCAACGAGGCCGAAACCAAGGTGATCCCCATGTTCAATCTGGAGGTTCCCACCAACCTGCCCGGCGTGAACCCCGCTATTCTGGATCCCCGGGATACCTACGCCGATGTCGCCGTTTGGGAGACCAAGGCTCAGGATCTGGCAGGCCGCTTCATCAAGAACTTCGTCAAGTACACCGGCAACGAAGCCGGCGCAGCTCTGGTGGAAGCCGGCCCCAAGCTGTAATCGGAATACATAAAAAACACACCGCTGCGGCGGTGTGTTTTTTGCCACAAATTGGGATTTATTGTTCGCCTCGTAGGGGCCGATGCCCACATCGGCCCTTTTCAATTTTGGGGCTCGATGCACCAAAATTGAAACAATCATGCCGCAATAGTGTAAAAATTTGCCCATCGAGGTCATATTTTTACGAAGGGCCGTTGTGGGCATCGGCCCCTACGGCGTATACAAACAGAACGATAAACGAAAGTTTGAAATGGCATTAGAGTAAATTCTGCCATTTGGGATGGTGGCTTTCGGCTGCTGCCTTGGCAAGTTCCGACAGATGAGCGCAGGCGGCGGAAAAGCTGATGCTGTTCCCTGTGACGGCATAAACATCGATTTCAGCGAATAAGGCGTCCATTTCCTCCAACACATCGTGGTCGGCAAAAGCGGCGGTAAAGTCCCGGCAGCTGAGCCATTGGGTTTTCGCGTTATCAGCTATTTTTGCGGCCTGCTTCAACTGACCGCTTACTGCAATCTGTGATGCCTGCGCCAGTTCCTTGCTGATGGGTGTGTGGCAACGCTCCATAAAAAAGGCAACCGCCCATCCGGAGGCCAGTAATACCGCAAGAACCGTGATCCCAATCCAAAAGCGTTTCATTGACTGCCCTCCTTTGGATAAAAACAGATGTGGTCTGCCGCATCGCAGGTCAGCAGCCAGGTGGTGGCAATGGTGGCGCTCCGTTCCTGTAAAACCCGGCTGACCCAAGCCTCATCCTTGCCGATCAGCGGCAGATTCTCCCGGTAGAGATACCCGTCGCCCACGATGGTAACGGGCAGATACTGGGGCTTTGCCTGGATGCCGGCATCACCGGCGCTGGCGGGACGGTGTTTGGGGTAGGGGAAGACGGACAGATTGCCGTCGGTTTCCAAAATGGCGAACTGTACAGCCTTCGGATCGAGAACATCCTTCAAACGCAGATGCCCGGTCAGTTCATCCAGCGTGATACTGGTGCGGCGCAGATTTTCTTCCAGAATGCGCCCGTTTTCGATGAGAATGACCGGCTTGCCGCAAAGCAGCTTGCGGACATGAATGCTGCGCATACTGAGGGTAGACAGCACCAGCTCGACGCCCAGCACCGTTAAAATGGGAACCAAGCCGGACAGCAGGGGAATGCCGCCGTCCTGCATGGGGATGGCGGCCAGATTGGCTACCAGCATCGTAACCACAAATTCCGACGGCTCCATCTGGCCGATCTGCCGTTTGCCCATGAGCCGAATGACAGCTATCAGAATCACATAGAGCACCGCAGTGCGAAGATAGGATAAGATCACATAGTTCACCTCTTGCCCCAGTATTCCTCAAAATAAGCAAAAAATGGGAAAGTCCGCAGGGTTTCCTGCGGACTTTCGCTTTTAGGAAAGAGGAGAGGAAAAATGAAAAAGATGAACAGTAACTTGATTGTCTATCATTTTACACAGAAAATGTGAATAAAAAAAGTGTATAATTGTTAAAAATGTATGAAGTTGTGGGGCGGATAAAAGTGCGCAAGGGAAAGACGGGAAAACGGCGCACCATCGGCACGCCGTTTGTACTAAATTATGATCGCTTCTGCCAGCTGATTGTCAATTGTGTAGCGCGCATCTTTGATCGATACGGTGCAGCTGCCTTTGCGACGGGATACCACGGTGATGGGCTCGCCGCTGTAGCAACCCAGGGAGAACAGGAAGGCGTCCAATTCCGCATCGTCAGTTTCGATCCGCTGAATGATGTATTCCTTGCCCTCGTCGGCCATTGTCAAATTCATATCCGTCACCTTTCCACACAAGTACTTCGATATTATGTTAGCATATGCTAACTGCCCATATATCATAGCTTTTTGGTATGGATTTGTCAATGGTTTTGGGAAAAATTATGCGATTATATCTTCACAGTAGTATCGCCAACCGCCTTCCGTGCTGGTGCGCCCCAACCGCACACCGAATACCTGCTCGATTGCGCGGGAGACGTATAATTCCTGCGGACTGCCCTCGGCCACAACGGTACCTGCATCCATCAGAATCAGCTTGTCCGCCATTTGGAAGGCATGGGGCAGATCGTGCATAATCATCAGTACGGACTTGCCCTGCTGCGCCAGATCCTGCGCTAACTGCATCAGTTGCAGCTGATGGGAGATGTCCAGATAGACGGTGGGCTCGTCCAGCAAGATCACCGGAGCATCCTGTGCCAAAGCCATGGCGATATAGACCTTCTGCCGCTGCCCGCCGGACAGATTTTGCAGCAGGGTATCTGCCAGATCGGAAATACCCATGGCATCCATGGCGGCATTTGCGCAGGCATAATCGGCATTGCGATAGCGTCGGGGGTAGCCCAGATAGGGGAATCTGCCGTGGAGGACAAATCTGCCCACCGTAATATCCGGAACTTGCCGGCTTTGGGCAAGATAGGCCACTTTTTGTGCCCGTAATTTGGAGGAAATTCCCAGCAGATTTTCTCCATCCAGCATCACAAGGCCGTTCTTCGCCGGGAGGATGCCGCAGATTGCTTTCAACAGCGTGGTTTTACCGCAGCCGTTGGGGCCCAAAATGACCGTTACCTTGCCTTCGGGTATGGAAAGGCTTACATCCTGCAGTACCGGCTTGCCGGGATAACCTGCAGTCAGCTTCTGGATTTCAAGCATGGCTGTGACCTCCTTTCCGCTTCAGCAGCAGCCACAGAAAGCATGGGCCGCCAAGGATGGCCATGAGGATACCGACCGGCAGCTCAAAGGGCGCAAAGATCAGCCGGGAAACCAGATCGCACAGCGTCACAAACCCAGAACCGCCCAGGATGCACAGCGGCAGCAGTTTTTTGCTTTCGTTGCCCACCAGTCGCCGGGCGGCATGGGGAACGAGTAAGCCTACAAAACCCAGTAGACCTGCGTAGCTGACTGCGGCACCGGCCATGACCGCCGCCAGAATCAGAAACAGGGTGCGCATCTTTTTGACGGAAAGACCCAGACTTTGGGCAGTCTCTTCTCCCAGAGCCAGCACATCCAGTTCATTGCAAAGGGTCAGACAGATTACCAAACCCACCAAAATCAGCACAGCCGCCGGCATCAGCCGATTGGTGGCTACGGAAGAAAAACCGCCGACCCGGAAATCACCGCCCAGCATTCCTGCATCGGGGATCAGGGTGGTTAGAGCATCCCGCAGGGCGTTTAGGATGCTATTCATGGCTACACCGGCCAGAATGACGGTGGTGCGGGAAGCGCCGGTTTTTCGTGAGAGCAGCATCACGGTCAGTGCCGCTGCCATGGCACCGCCAAAGGCTGCCATGGAAATTGCCCAACCGGACAGAAAGCCCAGAGCGCAGCACACTGTCACCGCCAGGCCTGCCCCCGCATTGACACCAATGATGCCGGGGGAAGCCAGCCGGTTGCCCAGCACCGTTTGCAAAATACAGCCGGATGCAGCCAGCGCGCCACCTGCAAACAGGCAACCCAGTGTCCGGGGAAGTCGGGAATACCAGAAAATATAGCCGGCAATACTGTGAGGGCCATCCAAAAGGGCGCGCCACAGATCCGCAAGTGGCAACCTGACTGCCCCCATACACAGGCTCAGCAGGGTACTGCCAAGAACCAACGCCGCTGCACCGGCCCATATCCATTTGCGTTTGTTACCCATTGGCCAAAATCGCCTCCAGTTTTTCGTAAGCTTCCCCCCAACGGTGGTTGGGCTTGAGATTGTATAATTGTTTCTCCATGAAGTAGACTCTGCCATTTTTTACTGCCGTTAGAGAAGCCCAGGCGGGATTGTCTGTCAGGAATTGCTGTACATAAGCTTGCATACCGGCCTCATCGTTGCCGCGCTGTACGAAGAAAATGTAGTCCGGGTCTGCTTCCAAGATGCGCTCTATGCTGAGATTGTCCAGCAGCATGGAATGGGAATCCGCCACATTGATACAGCCCAAGGTTTTCAGCATAGCCCCCAGTACAGTTCCTTCGCTGTTCTGCGCCCGCACAGTAGACGCCGACGCGGTCATACACAGCACACTAGGCCCTTCTTTGCCGTCAAGACGCTGTTTGCTTTGGGCGAGCACAGCGTCGATTTGGGACTGAACGGCTGTGCCGTGCTGCGCATACAGATCATTTCTTCCGGTGAAACCGGTGCACAGTTTCAGAATCCGCAGATAATCGTCAAAATCGTCAATGCTGAAATACGCCACGGGGATTCCGGCAGATTCCAATGTGTCCATCCATTCCAGATGCTGGCGACGGTTGGTGCTGGCCAGCACCAGATCCGGCCTGGAGGCCAGCAGCAGCTCCAGATTCAGCTTTTCTGTGCTGCCGAGATTCAGGGCGTCTGTCGGCATGGGCAGCTTCAGATCTTCCCATGCATCGTCGGGGGCGGCACAGACATAGGCATCTGCCAACTGGCAGATCTGGGCGTAGCTGCCCAACAGCGCGGCAAAGCGCTGGGGATTGTCCACCGTGACGGTGCGACCCAGATCATCGGTAAAGCGAACCGTATCCTCCGATACGGTGGGCTCTGCCCGGGAAGCACAGCCACTTAGCAGCAGACAAAGGCAAAGGATACCTGTCAAAATTCGTTTCATATGAACCTCCGGTTTCAAATTTTCGTTTATCGGGCTGTTTAGAAATGGAATTGTCGCCCCTGTGGGGCGACAGCGGCGAAGCCGCACTACCTTCTCCCGGGGAGAAGGTGGCCCGAAGGGCCGGATGTGGAATTCGGGCGGAAAGGCTGGATGTGG
>JAZRBW010000007.1:0-18970 GCA_045635305.1 Faecousia sp.
AGGAAGTGCCCTTGGGGTGCAATCCCCCGGTTAGGGGGAAATCGCATTGAAAAGTACTGTCTAAAACCTTTGGGGATCGCCACACCAGCGTGCGCGCTGGTTCGCGATGACCGTTCTATCGGAACGATAAATCCCAATTTAGCGGCTGTATGCCTGTTGCGAAGTGGGATGCGCTATGCTATAATGATAAAAAAACTGGGAGGTAGGCCTATGAAATACGGATTTATCGGTTGTGGAAATATGGGCGGTGCTGTGGCCCGGGCCCTCAGCCAATCTACAAAAAACATTGCGGTATCCGACCGCAGCGGCAAAGCCGCCGCTTTGGCAGCGGAGCTGGGGATCCACTATTGGGATAACGCCGCTATCGCCACAAATTGCGACATTATTTTCCTGTGTGTCAAGCCCCATATGATGCAGGATATGCTGCGCCCGCTCCGCTCCATCCTGGCAGACCGCAAGCCCATGCTGGTGACCATGGCCGCGGCGCTGACCCTGAAGCAGATCGAGGAATTTGCCGGCATCCGCCTGCCTGTGATCCGCATAATGCCCAACACCCCCACCGCAGTGGGCAAGGGTGTCATCCAATATTGCTGCAACGATTTGGTGAAAAATGCCGCATTGCAGGCTTGGCTTCAGGATATGCAGCCCTGCGGTCTGCTGGATGCCCTGGACGAATCCCTCATTGATGCTGCCAGCGCCCTGTCTGGCTCCGGTCCGGCCTATATGTACGTATTGATGGAAGCGCTGGCTGACGGTGCGGTAGCCTGCGGCATCCCCCGGGCCAAAGCTATGGACTATGCTGCCATGACCATGGCAGGTGCGGCAGAACTATACCTGCAAACCAAAACCCACCCCGGTGCGTTGAAGGATGCAGTCTGCTCCCCCGGCGGCAGTACCATTGTGGGTCTGCGGGCACTGGAGCAGCACGGCTTCCGGGCGGCTGCCATAGACTGCCTCATCGCCACCTACCAAAAGAACAAAGAATTGGGCAAGTAACCGATCAACGTAAAAAGGCCATGGGGCAGTCTAAATGCTCCATGGCCTTTCCTTTATTTACTATGTACTGTGGGATTGATCAGGTGTTTTACATCGCGCTTAAAATTCTTGGCATCAAAAATCATGCTCAGTCCGAATGCCAAAGGCGTGACCAGAATAAAGATCGGCACGATCAGCCAGAACCAGGGCCAATACTTTACCTGTCCGGCATACTGACCCTCCGGAATGATGGTAAAGAAGTCCGGACAGAACCAGGTGAAGAAGGTGCCGATGGCATCGTTGGTGCCGGGGCCCCAAATATACGAAGAGTTCTTATAATTGATGTCAAACATATCGTCACTGCGCAGAGGGATCAAGCCCAGCTCGCTCTGGAAGATCTGGTTGAGCATAATAAACAGCATCAGAAGCAGCAGACCTACAGGGGCAGAGAGAATACGCTTATAAGAGAGTTGATGCAGTCCCAGCAGCACCATCAGCAGCGGCACAGCCATTACCATCCAATGGTGATAATAGAAACGGACGATGTCCCAGAATTCTCCCAACTGATTGGACTTGGCCAAAGGCTCCTGGGGATAAACCAGAGCGATCAGACCGCTGAGAACACCAATGTAGAACATATAGTCCTTCACATACTTATTTTTACTGAAAAAGAAGAAGGGAAACAAAGCTATATTGGCACCGCAGATGTTGACAAACCAGGCATCGCGCAGCTTTCTGGCCTCATCAACAGAGTACGGCGGAATGTATACCTTCAAAAAGTGCAGCAGCAGGCCAAAGGCCAGCAAACCAAACAGCACTGCCTTCTGGGTGGTGGGCTTTGCCTTGCGTAAAGCAAAATACAGGCCTACAATTGCGCCTGCCCCCAGCAAAATCCAGAAAAAATACCACAAATTGAACATTTTAATAATCATGACTGTTCCTCCCCTTGCGTGATAACAAACATTTACGAAAAGGTTACAAAAATGATACCACAGTTTACAAGAATTTACAAGGGGTTTTTGTAAATTTTTCTGGGAACGGGCAGTTCCCAACCGGCGGGCGAAAACTTTGGGGAAAAAGGACGGGCAGGGGCGCATAGCTTATAGCGGAGGTGAGGCGAATATGTACGCCACCGTATGGCTGATGCTGACCGGCATGATGTACGCCCTGCAGCTGCAATCCGGCAGTTTCCCAAAGCCCCTGACCGCCCAGGAGGAGCGTTACTATCTGGATCTGGCCGCCAAGGGTGACCTGAATGCACGCAACATTCTTATCGAGCGCAACCTTCGCCTGGTTGCCCACATCATGAAGAAGTATTACGCGCTGACAGCCGACCAGGAGGATCTGATCTCCATCGGCACCATTGGTCTGATCAAGGGGATCTCCACCTTCGATGCCAGCAAGGGTGCAAGGCTAGCCACCTATGCCGCCCGCTGTGTGGAAAACGAAATTCTGATGCACTTTCGCAGTCAGAAAAAGAGTGCCCAGGATGTATCGCTGTCGGACTACATAGAAACCGGCAGCGATGGGGCGGCTCTGTCGCTGATGGATGTGGTCAGCGATGAGGATGACCTGCTGGAAACCATCAGCAATCGGGAAGCTCTGCGAAGTCTGCGCAAAGCTGTGCAAAAATGTCTGACGGAGCAGGAGCAGCAGGTCATTGACCTGCGCTACGGACTGACCTCCGGTCAGCCTCTGCGGCAGCGGGAAGTGGCCGACATCACCGGCATCAGCCGCAGTTATGTATCGCGCATCGAGAAAAAAGCCCTGGAAAAACTCAGGGCCGTGTTGGGAGAAATATAGGCAGAAAATCCTGTAAAAACTGCACAATCTAGCCAGTCCTATCTTGTGGAATCCGTAAATTTTTCCTTCTCATATTGATACTTTCTGGGAACAATGGTATAATTTTACCGTTATTTTTCTTGAAAAAATCCAAAAGGAGAGATCCCATATGAGAATGAACTGTAAACGTTTTCTGAGTCTTTTGTTGGCGATCGGCATGGTTCTTTGCCTGATGCCTGCAAAGTCTGTTTCTGCTGCTACTTTTTCCGGTGGCACCATTCTGTACTTGAAGCCCAATAGCAACTGGACACAGTCCAATGCGTGGTTTGCCGCGTATTTCTTTAACAATTCTACGGGCAAAAATGCTTGGGTAGCTATGACCGACACCAATTACGACGGTATTTTTGAAGTAACCGCGCCTAGTGGAACATGGGCCAATGTTATCTTCTGCAGAATGTCTTCCGCCTCCTCCACACTGGATTGGTCTAATAAGTGGAATCAGACCGCTGATCTGACATACAATGGCACAAACAATCTGTACATCATTAACGACGGCAGTTGGGATGCAGGAAAATGGTTAACTTATTCCCAAACCTATACTGTAGTCGGTGTAGATACGCTTTGCGGAACCAAATGGGATACAACCAACACCGCCAATGACATGGTCAAAAATGGAACAACCGGTTTGTACGAAAAGGTATTCACCAATGTCGCCGCTGGCAGTTATTCTTTTAAGGTTGTTGTCAGCCATAGCTGGGACTATGCATCCTGGCCCAATGCAGATAAAGCATTTACCGTTACCTATACAACAGCAAATGTAACTATCACCTTTAACGAGTCCACCAAGGCAATTAATGTTATCCAGACCTGCGCCCATGGCGGTACTACTACCACCACGGACACCGCAACCTGCGGTCAGGCCGGTACAAAGACCGTGACCTGCAACGAATGCGGCGGCACCATCAGCGAAACATCCAGCCCCGCCACCGGCAATCACAGTTTCTCTGATGGCACCTGCTCCAGCTGCGGTCTGGGCTGCAACCACCAGTGGGATAACGGCACCTGCTCTGTTTGCCATCTTGTCTGTGCACACAACTATGTGGAGGGCACCTGCTCTGTTTGCCATTTTGTCTGTGCACACAACTATGTTGAGGGCACCTGCACCATCTGCGGCAGCGAAGATCCCAACTATGTGGCACACGGCGCCCAGATCGGCAACACAACCTATGCCACCCTGGACGATGCTCTGGCAAACGCCAACACCGATGACACCATTCAGCTGACAAAGGATGCCGCGCTGGAATCCCTGATGCTGATGGACGGCATCAGCCTGGATCTGAACGGCTGCACCCTGACCGTTGGTTATGTGGCCGCCTATCCCGGCAGCGCCATCACCGATACCACCGGCGGCGGTCTGCTGAAGGCAGCCAAGAATCGGGTCATGCTGCAAAAGGACAATGGCTATCTTCCCATCTGGGATGGCGAAGGCTACATTTTCCGCAACTGCACCACCCTGCATGAAAATTTGAAGGCCGAAACCGAGGACAGCGTTGTCTATCAGTTCCTTCCCGTTATCGGCACACAATCCTATGCACTGCTGGCCCAGGGCACCGAAAACAGCGGCGTGACCATGAAGGTTGTCGTTTCCTGGGACAGAGGCAACGGCACCACCAGTTCTGTTACCTTCACCTACTCCGACAGCCTGCTGGAAGCCTTCTACGCTTCCTACGATCCCGAAGCCGGTACCTTCGCACAGGCCTTCGAGCTGACCCTGAGCGGTATTGCCGGCAAGGAGCTGTCCTACAAGGTTTACTTTGAATCCGAAACCGGTGTGCTGCTGGAATGCCCCACCGCCGCAAACTAAGGAGGCTTACCTATGAAGAAGTTTGAAAATCCCGAAATGGAAATTTTGATCATTGAAACAGAAGATGTGGCTTCTGATTTCAGCGTCAGCGGTAACACCGGCCTGGGCATCAACACCTTGGGCTGGAGCGCAGACTGATCTGTCTTTTGCATCACGATCCAAGTATGATCCAATAATCGACAGCGGGGGGGATTTCTCCCCGCTGCACACGTAATCCCCACAGAAAGGATACAACACAATGGGCAAGCTAAACGCCAAAACCATCGCTCTTGCCGCAGTGATCCTGGTTCTGCTGGCAGCAGTGATCATCGTTGCCATTACGCTGGACCAAAACAACACTGTCCATGACCCCGCGGACAACCCCAGCAATCCCCCCTCTGCCACCCACAGCGTCCCTGTTTCTGACCCCAGCGGCACACAGGGCGATATGATCGAGGGAAGCATGGGTTTGGGCGACAATCCTTTTAACAACTAACATAACGGGTTGACGGCAATTTTCATTGCACAGCAGCCCGATCCTGCACAACAGCGCACAGATTTTTACATCCAGGGAGGACGAAACAATGATGCAAACGCATACGAACACACGGCGGCTTCTCAGCCTGATCATGGTTCTGGCCATGGTGCTGACTATGCTGCCCGCTTCTGTTTTTTCCGCAGAGGATACCATTACTCTGTATTTCCGCAATGACTGGTTTTGGACAGATGTCCGTGCCTACGCATGGGGTTCCAATAGTAGCCCCGTTCTTGCTGGTTGGCCCGGCGAAGCTATGACTTTTGTGGAAAATGATGGTACATACGACATCTATTCCATCGAAGTTCCGGCATCCGCCACCGGCATTATTTTCAATGGTATCAAAGATGACGGCTCCGGCACCAGAGACCAGAGCCCGGACATTACCGGTTTTGCTGATGGAAACGCCTATTATATGCACTGGAACAATGGCAATCTGTGCAGCACCTTTGACTACACGCCTCCCACTCCCGGCGGTGATGTGGGCGATATTCCCGCCGGTGAAGACTGCACCGTCACCCTCCACTTCGGCAACACCGTTGGTTGGGACAAGGTGAATCTGTACACCTGGATCCCCGGCGGCAACACGCTCTCCGGCAATTGGCCCGGAAGCCAGCTGATCCAGAGTGACAACGGTTTCTATAGCTACACCTTCACCGTTTCCAGCGGTTCCAAGGTGAATTTCATCTACAGCAACGGCAGCGGCAGCCAGACCGTGGACCTGAATCTGGGCACTGTTAGCTCCAATGTAGAAAAGTGGATCCAGCTGACCTCCCAGGACACCGAGGGCAAGTATTACGCCAGTCAGTTGACCAGCGCTTATGTGATTGCACTGAGTCCCCAGGTCAATGGCAACAGCGTCACATTTGAGTATGTGGGCAATGCCTCCACTGTCCACGTGGCCGGTACCTTCAATAGCTGGAGCGGAACTGCCAACGCCATGACCTATGACAGCGCCAGCGGCAAATGGCATCTTACCCTCAACAACTTGGCTGCCGGTCAGCATGAATACAAGTTCGTTATCAATGGCACCGATTGGATCGTTGACCCCGTCAACGGCTGGAAGATCTCCGATGCCAGTGGCAATCAGAACAGCGCTTTCTTCATTGCTGACCCCAATGTGAAGGATCTCAATGCCATCGATGTCAACATCACTTATGTCCGCACAGATAACAACTACACCAATTGGAATGTATATGCCTGGGGTGCAGACGGCCTGGAGAATCCCTATAACCTGAACGCCAACCACAGCACCACCATCCACATTCCCAATGGCCGCAATGACCTGTCCGTCATCTTCAAGGTTCGCAAGAGCGTGGACGGCAACGATTGGGCCCAGCAGAGTGGCGAAGTCTACGTCAATCTGTCCAAGGTGGTTTCCGGCACCGTCAATGTCACGGTCTACTGCGATGCAAACGGCAACCACACCTACAGCCAGAGCCTGGCCAGCGACGTTGTCATGGCTAACAAGCTGGCCTCTGTGGAGCTGGACTATGACACCAACGCCATCAACATCACCTCTGTACAGGCCATTGCCAATGCTGCCAACGCACTGAAGCTGGTCAAGAATGGTCAGGAAATTCCCTGCACCGTTTCTTCCAACGGCAATGTCTATACTCTGACTCCCACCAACGTCACTCTGGATCTGGTCAATCTGTACCAGTATGAGATCCTGTTTGAGGAGCACACCTACAAGATCGGCATCAACACCATCTATGCTTCCGATAAGTTCGCCGCAGAATTCACCTACAATGGCAAGGATCTGGGCGCTAACTGGAGCAAGGACAGCACCACTTTCATCCTGTGGGCACCCACCGCTTCCGCTGTCAGCGTGGCACTCTATCCCACCGGCAACGACAGCGAAGCAACCGCCACCCACAAGATGATCGCCGGTGAAGACGGTGTATGGTATGTCACCGTAAGTGGCGACCTGAACCGCGTTTACTACACCTACCTCGTAGAGCGCGACGGCATCACCGTAGAAGCCGTTGACCCCTACGCCCGCACCACCGGTGTCAACGGTCAGCGCGGCATGGTCATCGATCTGGATTCCACCGACCCCGACGGCTGGGAAAACGACAGCAACCCCAACCCCTCCACCTCCTACACCGATGCCATCATTTACGAGCTGCACGTGCGCGACTTCTCCATCGATGATTCCTTCGGCGCACCCGTGCAATTCGAGGACTACATGGGCAAATTCCTGGCCTTCACCCTGGAAGGCACCACCGTTCCCGGCACTGATATCTCCACCGGTATCGACTATCTGAAGAGTCTGGGCGTTACCCACATCCACCTGCTGCCCATCTACGACTACGGCTCTGTGGATGAAACCCTGTGCAACAATTTCAACTGGGGCTACGACCCTGTCAACTACAACGTCCCTGAAGGCTCTTATTCCACAGATCCTTACAAGGGCGAGCTGCGCGTCAGCGAAATGAAGCAGATGATCCAGGCTCTGCATGATGCCGGCATCAGCGTCATTATGGACGTGGTATATAACCACGTTTACGATTCCGGCAAGTTCTGCTTCAACCAGATCGTCCCCGGTTACTTCTCCCGTCCCAACTCCAACACCTCCGGCTGCGGCAACGACACCGCTTCCGAGCGCGAGATGGTCAGCAAGTACATCATCGAATCCGTTACCTACTGGTGCGAGGAATACCACATCGACGGTTTCCGCTTTGACCTGGTGGGTCTGATCGATGTGAACACCATCAATGGCATTATCGATTCCGTCCACAACGGTTTGGGCCGTGAAGATGTGATCTTCTACGGCGAAGGCTGGGACATGGATTCCACCAACAAAGAAGACGGCACCGAAATGGCCAAGCAGGGCAACGCCTCCAAGACCCCCGGCTTTGGCTACTTCTCCGACAGCATCCGTAACCTGCTGGCCGGTGAAAACGGCAAGACTACCGGCTTCGTTTCCGGCAGCGCCGGCAGAGAGGCTGAGATCGTGGCCAACTTCCGCGGCAACCCCTGGTGGACTAACAATCCTTCCCAGGTCATTCAGTATGCTTCCTGCCACGATAACTATACCCTCATCGATAAGCTGATCATTTCCACCGGTGCCAACGGCATCACCGGCGACATCATCAGCATGAACAATCTGGCTGCTGCCATCTACATGACTTCCCAGGGCATCCCCTTCATCCACGCCGGTGAGGAAATGCTCCGTGAAAAGCTGGAGGAAGGCGGTGGACGCTGCGAAAACAGCTACAACGCCTCCGACTATGTCAACAAGATCCGTTGGGACAAGCTGGAGGACAGCGACTATGCCGACACCGTGGCCTATTACCAGGGTCTGATCGCATTCCGTAATGTCCACCCCGCCCTGCGCTATGACACCGCCGCCCTGGTCAGCAAGTATGTGAAGAACACCTATGCTGCCGGCAATGTGGTGGCCTTCCATATCGACGGCTACGGCGCCGGTGACAGCGATGATATTTACATCATCTTCAACGCCAACAGCACCTCCACCACCGTTTCTCTGCCCGAGGGCACCTGGACCATCAACATCAACAAGAATGATGCAGGCACTTCTTCTCTGGGCACAGCCAGCGGCACTGTTACCGTGGACAGCATCTCCGCCATGGTGCTGACCAAGGCAGATGAAGGTGAAAACAAGGCCGATCCCACCATCACCCTGTATTTCACCAACTCCCAGAACTGGGAATCCGTGTACGCCTACGCTTGGGACGCCAACGGCACATATCTGGTGGGCGCATGGCCCGGCAGCACCATGACCTGGGTAGAAACCAACGATTACGGCCAGAATGTTTACTCCATCACCCTTCCCACCACCGCACAGAACATCATTTTCAATAACGGCAGCGGCACCCAGACCGTTGACCTGAGCGTCGGCGTTGACGGTACCGGTTATTACTGCGACACCGCAAACAACGAGGGCAAATGGACCTGCGGCACCTACACCTACAGAGAGCCCTACGGTGATCCCGACGATTTCTACCTGTTTGGCTACATCAACGGCGGCAACTACGCCTGCGAGGAAAACGGCAACAGCCTGGGCGATTACCTGTTTGAGGACGGCACCCTGACCGTCACCTTCCAGTACGACAGCTATGTGGGTGTCAAGACCGGTGACAACGCCACCTGGTACATGACCAACGGCTGGCTTGGCAATGTGACCAGCGCGACCCTGTACGATTCCACCACCATGGGCGAAGCTTGCAACAAGCTGATGGTGCCCGGCGGTGTGGAGGTTACCTTCACCCTGGTGGACAACGGCAACGGCACGCTGAGTCTGCGCTACGAGGCCGACTACTCCGGTGCTTATAAGGACGAAACCGGCATTCAGGACGGCGTAACGCTGCACTGCTGGAACTGGTCCTTCCAGGAAATTGAGCGCAACATGGCATTGATCGCCGAAATGGGCTTCACTGCCATCCAGACCTCTCCTGTGCAGCCCCTGAAGGAAGCTACCGCAGGCTTTGGCGCAGCCACCAACTGGTGGGTCTACTACCAGCCCATTGATTTCGTCATTACCGATGGCGAGGGCAACGCCCTGGGCAACAAGGAAGATCTGGAACGCATGATCGCAACTGCCCATCGCTACGGCATCAAGGTCATCGTGGATGTGGTGGCAAACCATCTGGCCAACCAGACCGGCAACGACCTGTCCAACAAGATCCCCGCCGAATTGACCGGCAGCGATTTCTGGCATGATATTTCCAAAAACACCACCGACTACACCAACAGATACGAAGTGACCCAGTACTGCATGGCCGGTCTGCCGGATCTGAACACCGGAAACGATTCCGTCCAGGCTGCTGTTCTGGCCTTCCTAAAGGAATGTGTCGACATTGGTGTCGACGGCTTCCGCTTCGACGCCGCCAAGCATATCGAGACCCCCGATGATGACGCATCCTGCGCCAGCGATTTCTGGCCCACCGTCCTGGGCCGCACCGCAAGCTATGCAGAAAGCAAGCAGCAAACCGTCTATTTCTACGGCGAAGTGCTGGACAGCATCGATCATCTGCCTGTTTCCGCTTACACCAAGTATATGTCCGTTACCGATAATTCCTGGGGCAACACTCTGCGCGAGAATATCTCCGCAGGCAATGCCATCCTTTCCGCAGGCTTTGACAAGGCAGCCCAGGCCTCCAACCTGGTCATCTGGGCTGAGTCTCACGACACCTTCGCCAACGATGACGGCGCATCCAAGGACGAGACCATTGCAAAGATCAATCTGACCTGGGCTCTGGTTGCCGCCCGTGCCGATGCTATGGGTCTGTATCTGGCCCGTCCCGAAAACGGCCAGCTTCTGGGCGCGTCCTCCACACAGGGCTGGTATTCTCCCGAGGTGGCAGCTGTCAACAAGTTCCACAATGCTTTCGTCGGTCAGAGCGAAACCGTAGGCAGCAGCGGCGATATTGCCTATGTGGTCCGCAGCAACTCCGGCATCGTGCTGGTCAACGCCAAGGGCGGCTCCGCGGCAGTCAACATCTCTGTTCCCATGGCTGACGGTATTTACAAGGATCAGATCTCCGGCAACACCTTCACCGTGGCAAGCGGCAGGATCACCGGCACCATCGGCAGCACCGGCATTGCCGTTATCTACAGCGTGGCAGAAATCAACGGCCAGAGCTTTGGCTCCCTGCAGGAGGCGCTCAGCGCCGCCGTGGAAGGCGATACTGTCAAGCTGCTGAGCAACACCTCCATCCAGGCTGTGGAGCTGCTGAAGGGCATCGAGTTGGATCTGAACGGCTACACCCTGACCGTCACCAGCCATGTGGCTGCATTTGATGGCAATGCCATCATCGACAGCACAGGCGGCGGTTTGCTGAAGATCGAAAAGTCCTATCTGATGCTGCAGGCCGACAACGGTTATCTGCCCATCTGGAACGGTGTGGACGGCTATACCTTCGCTGATTGCGCAAAGCTCAATCAACTGACCACCAACACCTCTGACGACAGCTTGGTCTATGCCTTCCTGCCCGCCATCGGCACAGCTTCCTATGAGCTGCTGGCCGCAGGTGCCGACATCAGCGGTGTCACCATGAAGGTTGTCGTTTCCTGGGAAAAGGCAGGCGGAACCACCGGTTCTATCACCTTCACCTATGCAGATAGCCTGTTGGAGGAATTCTTCAACTCCTATGATTCCGAAACCGGCATCTTCACCCAGACCTTCAAACTGACTCTGAGCGGTATCGCCGGCAAGGCGCTGACCTTCCAGGTCTATTTCGAATCCGATACCGGCGTATTGCTGGAATGCGGAAACTAACCAACTAAAAAATGGCGCGGATATTGCTATCCGCGCCATTTTAATAGCGGTGCCGCAAAAACGGCACCGCTTTTCTTATTCTTTCGGCTGGGTAGGGGGCAGCTTGCTGCGGCGGCGACGGCGGCGTCCACTGGTGGGGCGTTCCTCCGGGTCTGCCTTCTCCGCACGGCGGGCGTAGGCTTCCGCTGCCTCGGAGCTAGCTTCATAGGTCAGACGGCTGACACGCACCGTACCGTCCGGCTGTTCCGACAGCCGCACACGGATGAGAAATTTGCCATGCTCCGGACAAGTGGCAATATCCATATACCGATGGCCGGGCTGGGCAAACCAGCGGGAGCCCAGCATCCGCTGCTGGCAGATTGGACAAATATTCTCCTCGCCGGACATGGCGCCCAGCGCGGCGTATTTATCTTCGTAGCCATGGAATACCTTGCGGGCAATACAACCGGGGATCTGAGCGCCGTGGAAGCCATCCTCGTGGCTTTTCACCGCCGAGGCATATTCCCGGATACCTTTCTTCAAATCCAGCATGGCACAGATCAGCGCTGTGTGGTAGGCATCTCCCAGGGCATCGTGGGCAGGCCGGGTGGCTTCGATCTCAAAAATCTCCATGGCGGTTTTCAATGCCTTTTGGGAATTGGAGCCGTCGGTCTGGGCATTGAAGATCATCTGGGCATTGTACCAATTGTTAGTCCAATCCGTATCCAGATTAAACAGCCGCAGATTTTCCTGCAGAATGCCAATATCATCAAAGCCCCAGGTCAGGAAGGTCACATCCTCACCGCACCAAGCCCGAAAAGCCTCGATTGCTTCCGGGAAGGATACACCCTCTTCATTCAGGCGGCTTTCCTTGATGCCGGTCAGCTTGCTGACCCTGCGATTCAGGCGGCGATAGTATTTGGGCCGCACCAGAACCTGAAATTCATCGGAAACGAACTGATCCTCCGTAACCCGAACCGCACCGATCTGAATGATCTCGCCGCGGATATGCACCGGCAGCACCTTTTTTGCGGAGGGCGAACCGGGCCAAGGCTGATTCCATTCCATGTCTAATACAATATACTGCATTGTAAAACCTCTGTCTGTAATTTCGTAAATTTTATTATAGCATAGACTTGCCCACTCTGTAAACCATTACTTGCAGGTTTTTTGATTTTTCGCTGAAGAAACTTCAATTTTTCGTTTATCGTACAGTCCTTATCGTAGGGTGAGGCCTTGGTCCCGCCCTACAGCGCACGATCGAAACAGCACAACAAATCCCAATTGATAACGCGCAAAGGCTCCGCCAAAGCAGCGGAGCCTTTGTGTATTCAAATAATCAAGCCTTTTCCAGCGCCAGGGTACGGGTGGGCTGGTCACAAACTTCACTGGGTCCGAAGTACTGGATGGCACCGGGATAGGTGTAGCAGGTTTCCACAGCCCACTTCTCGCGGTTTTCGCAGAAGAACCGGAATGGTGCACCGTCCAGCTCCACCAGCGCCTTGCGGATGACGGGCTTATCGGCACCGTGGCGGCGCTCGATGTTCATCATCTTGGTGATGGGCATACCGCCGGCCACCCACTCTTCAGCGGGAGCCTGCAGGTTGGACACCTTGCTGAGATAGCCGGTGTAACCGTACTGGATCAGCATAGCGGCGTTGTAGCCCAGAGAATAGCAGTAGTCCGCATCAAAATTGGAGGGGAAAGCGCAGCGGCCTTCGTAGCCCAGGAAATGATGGTGCGTGCCAAACTTGCCCTTGTAGGTGCCGGCCTTTTTGCGCTCAGCCAGGTTGTCCTTGACCAGGGCAGAGAACAGCTTCTCGGATTCGATCAGAGAAACCTGCACGTTGCCGTGGGGATCGCGCTCCAGGAAGAGCTGCTGCTGGATGTTCTGGGGCAGGATGGCGAACACAGCCATGGACTCCTTGGTCAGGCCCTTCTCGATGAAAGCGTACTTATCGGCCCAGGTAGGCAGGGCATTGAAGGCATCTGCCTTGCTGCCTGCCAGCAGTTCATTGATCTCAGCGATCAGTACGGAGAACTCGGGAACAAATTCCACGATACCCTCGGGGATAATGGCGATACCAAAGTTCATGCCATTGGCAGCGCGGGCAGCTACGGAGTCGGCAATATAATCTGCAATCTGCGCCAGAGACATCTTCTTTTCGGCAACTTCTTCACCGATCAGGCAGATGTTGGGCTGGGTCTGCAGGGCGCACTCCAGGGCAACATGGGAAGCGGAGCGGCCCATGACCTTGATAAAGTGCCAGTACTTCTTGGCGGAGTTGGCATCGCGGGCGATGTTGCCGATGATCTCAGAGTAGGTCTTGGTGGCGGTGTCGAAGCCGAAGGAGCACTCGATGTCCTCGTTCTTCAGGTCGCCGTCAATGGTCTTGGGGCAGCCGATCACCTGGATGCCGGTATTGTGGGCAGCGCAGTACTCAGCCAGCACAGCGGCATTGGTATTGGAGTCGTCGCCGCCGATGATGACGATGGCGTTCAAGCCGTTTTTCTTGCAGTTTTCCACCACCACAGCAAACTGTTCCTCGGTCTCCAGCTTGGTACGGCCGGAACCGATGATATCAAAGCCGCCGGTATTGCGGTAGCGATTGATATAGTCATCTTCAAATACGATAAAATCATTATCCAGCAGACCGCTGGGGCCGCCCTTGAAGCCAATGAGCGTATTTTCGGGATTCAGCGCCTTCAGCGCGTCGTACAGGCCGCAGATCACATTGTGGCCGCCGGGAGCCTGGCCACCGGAGAGGATCACGCCCACCACCTGCTTCTTGGCAGCAGAGGTGTTCTGGCCCTTTTCAAAGGTGATCTCGTTCTTGCCGTAGGTATTGGGGAACAGGGCTGCGATCTTCTCCTGGTCAGCAACAGATTCGGTTGCGTTGCCATTGTTGACGCAGATCTCAGCGATGCCGTTTCTGAGCATACCGGGCAGCTTGGGATTATACTGGTATCTTGCAATCTGCAGAGGGGAAAGTTTCATATCTTCAAACACTCCTTATGTTGTTATGTGTAATCGCTACCGGTTATTATACTGCATCCAGCGCAAAAGGTAAATAGCTATTTTCTATTTTTCTCAAAATGCACAATATTTCCCTTTCAAATGGCGGCGTTATTGAACGATATTTCTATTGAAATCAAAGAATAATGTGATATAATGGTAATTGAAGAAATGCGGACAACTGTCCGTGAATATGAAAGGATTGATTTCAAATGGCTCTTGTAACCACTACTGAAATGTTTAAGAAGGCCTACGACGGCGGCTACGCCATCGGTGCTTTCAATGTCAACAACATGGAGATCGTCCAGGCCATCACCGAGGCTTGCCGCGAAGAGAAGGCTCCTGTCATTCTGCAGGTCTCCAAGGGTGCCCGCGCTTACGCCAACCACACCTATCTGGTCAAGCTGGTGGAAGCCGCTGTCATCGAGTGCCCCGAGATCCCCATCGCCCTGCATCTGGACCATGGCGACAGCTTCGAAACCTGCAAGTCCTGCATCGACGGCGGCTTCACCTCCGTCATGATCGACGCTTCTTCCAAGTCCTTTGAAGAGAACATCGCCATCACCAAGAAGGTAGTTGAGTACGCTCACGACCACGGTGTCGTTGTGGAAGCCGAGCTGGGCTCCCTGGCCGGTATCGAGGACGAAGTGAACGTTTCCGCTGAATGCGCTTCCTACACCCGTCCCGAGGAAGTGGAAGAGTTCGTAGCCCGCACCGGCTGTGACTCCCTGGCTATCGCCATCGGCACCTCCCACGGCGCTTACAAGTTCACTCCCGAGCAGTGCACTGTCAACGAGCAGGGCATCCTGGTTCCCCCCGCTCTGCGTTTCGATGTACTGGAAGAGATCACCAAGAAGCTGCCTGGCTTCCCCATCGTTCTGCACGGATCTTCCTCCGTTCCCCAGAACTATGTTGCCATGGTCAACGCCAACGGCGGCAAGATGCCCAACGCCATCGGCGTGCCCGAAGAGCAGCTGCGCAAGGCTGCTGCCCTGTCTGTGTGCAAGATCAACATCGACTCCGACCTGCGTCTTGCTATGACCGGCACCATCCGCCAGTTCTTCAATGAGCAGCCCTCCAAGTTCGATCCCCGTGAATACCTGAAGCCCGCCCGCGCCAACATCAAGGACCTGGTCCGCCACAAGCTGGTCAATGTCCTGGGCTGCGCCGGCAAGGCTTGATCCCCTACCCTACATAAAAAAGCTGCCGAAATTTTCGGCAGCTTTTTTCGTTGTGAGGTGTTTCAAATTTTCGTTTATCGTTCCCCTATTCGGTCATTGCGAGGAGCCGAAGGCGACGTGGCAATCCCCCGGTTAGGGGTTAAAATGTATCGAAATGTACTGTCTATAACCTTAGGGGATTGCCACACCAGTGTGCGCACTGGTTCGCAATGACTGGCCTATCGGAACGATAAATCCCAATTTACATTTTTGTCCATGTGAGAAAAATAAATGTTGACAAGCGGAGAACGTTTTGCTATAATGACCTCAAATTCGGATACGAAAGGCAACGAAGGGAAGAGTAAGTTTCCACTCACCGTCCAGAGAGCCCCGATTGGTGTGATGGGGTACGGAAGAAGAAGCTGAACATGGTCCCGGAGCCGCGCAGGCGATAGGTAGTTTGCGACGGGTGCGCCCGTTAACGCGCAGGCGTGTGTTGGCACGCCCGGAGGTCATAGTGGTGACACTGTGGCGAATCAAGGTGGTAACACGGTTATTTTAGCCGTCCTTGTGCATTTGGCACAAGGACGGTTTCTTTTTTGCAAGGAGTAAGCTATGACAGACATTATTCAAATTGAACATCTTTCCAAAACCTTCGGCAGTGGCGAAAGCGCCGTAGCCGCACTGCACGATGTATCGCTGCAGGTAAAAAAGGGCGAGATTTTTGGTATCATCGGCTTGTCCGGTGCAGGCAAAAGCACATTGGTTCGCTGTATCAATGTGCTGGAACGCCCGGAAGAGGGGCGCATCCTGTTCCACGGGAACGACCTTCTGACGCTGAACGAAAAAGCGCTGCGGGCCCAGCGCCGGAAAATCTCCATGATCTTCCAAAGCTTCAATCTGCTGGATCAGCGCACCGCCCTGGATAACATCTGTTTCCCCCTGGAACTGGCAGGCGTCAGCCGCAGAGAAGCCAGAAAAAAGGCATCCGCCTTGCTGGAAACTGTAGGATTGCCGGACAAAGCAAAAGCCTATCCTGTGCAGCTTTCCGGCGGTCAGAAGCAGCGCATCGCTATCGCCCGGGCGCTGGCCTCCGACCCGGAGGTGCTGCTGTGCGACGAAGCCACATCGGCTTTAGACCCCCAGACCACAGAAAGTATTTTGGCTCTGCTCCAGAAAATCAACCGGGAACGGGGCATTACCGTGATCATCATCACCCACCAGATGTCAGTCATTGAGCAGATCTGTAACCGGGTGGCCATTCTGGATCAGGGCAAGGTCGCAGAAATCGGCAAGGTGGAGGACGTGTTCTCCAATCCCGCCTCCCCTGCAGGCCGTCGGCTGGTCAGCCCAGACAAAGCACTGCCCCTCTCCCATTGGGACGGCCCGGTGGCTCGCCTGGCCTTCAACGGCACCATGGTGGAAGAGCCGGTCATTGCGTCCCTGGCCGCAAAGGAACAGATCCTCGTCAGCATTCTCGGCGCGGATACCCGCAATGTGGACGGCAAGATCTTCGGCACCATGCTGATCTCCCTGCCGGACGAGCCGAGCAAAAAACAAACTACACTAAAATTTCTCAATGCCTATGAAGGCGTTGTGGCAGAGGAGGTGACGAGCCATGTATGAGCAGCTGATCGCATTTTTGGAAAACTGCGGCTTTACCCGAGTAGAATACCAGTTGGAATTCCTGCTGAACCCGAAAAACATTCCCCAGGCCATTTGGGAAACCCTGTATGCGCCGTTGGCGGCAGCGGTTCTGGCCTATTTGATTGGCCTTCCGCTGGGTGTGCTGCTTGTGACAGGCGACGAGGGCGGAATCCATCCCCTGCCCCGATGGCTGATGCGCACCCTGAACACCTTGGTAAATCTTCTGCGCAGTGTTCCCTTCCTCATCTTAATGGTGCTGGTCATGCCCCTGAGCCGCCTGGTTCTGGGCACTGCCATCGGCACCACCGCCACCATCGTACCGCTGACGGTAGCCGCCTTCCCCTACATCGCCCGTCTGGTGGAATCCAGCCTGCGGGAAGTTGACCGGGGCGTTGTGGAAGCCGCTCAGTCCATGGGCTGCTCCACCTTGCAGATCGTCACCAAGGTGATGCTGCCGGAGTGCCGTCCCAGTCTCATCAGCGGCGCCACCAACGCATCCATCACCATTTTGGGCTACGGCGCTATGGCCGGTTCCATCGGCGGCGGCGGTTTGGGTGCCATCGCCCTGCAGCGCGGCTACGCCCGCAACCAATTGCTGGTCATGTATGTAGCGGTGATTTTACTGGTACTGCTGGTACAGATCATGCAATCCATCGGCAAAAAACTTGCCAAAATAACCGATAAACGAATCACGCACAAGTAACCGTAGGGGGCGATTGAGGCACATCGCCCCTCACCGGACACCTGAGCAAAGGGCCGGTGTGCCTCAATCGGCCCCTATAAAGAATCCATGAATAAAAAGGAGAAATAATATTATGAAAAAGATGATTGCTGTTATTTTGATTCTGACCCTGGCGCTGTCCCTGTTCGGCTGCAACAAGCAGGACGAAGAAAAAGTCATCCGCGTCGGCGCTACCCCCGCCCCCCACGCTGAGATCCTGGAAGTGATCAAAGACGAACTGGCCAAGGATGGCTGGACTCTGGAAATCGTGGAATTCAACGACTATGTGCAGCCCAACAACGCTCTGGAAGACGGTGAGTTGGATGCCAACTACTTCCAGCACGTGCTGTATCTGAACCAGTTTAACGCCGAATACGGCACCCATCTGGTAAACGCCGGCGGCATCCACTACGAGCCCTTCGGCATCTATGCAGGCAACTGCAGCTCCCTGTCCGCCCTGCCCGACGGCGCCAAGATCGGTGTCCCCAACGACGCCACCAACGAAGCCCGTGCCCTGTTGCTGCTGGAACAGGAAGGTCTCATTAAGCTGAAGGAAGGCGTTGGTCTGCAGGCCACCAAGGATGACATTGTGGAAAATCCCCGGGGATTTGAGATCGTGGAAATCAATGCCGAGCTGCTGACCGCCTCCCTGCCCGATCTGGACATCGCTGTCATCAACGGCAACTACGCCATCGATGCCGGTCTGAAGGTTTCTGAGGCCCTGGCCATTGAAGCCGCTGACGGTGCTGCCACCGAATACTATCAGAATGTGATCGCTGTCAAGGAAGGCAATGAGAATTCCGAGAAGATCCAGGCTCTGCTGAAGGCCCTGAAGTCCGATACCGTGAAGAAGTTCATCCAGGATACCTATGATGGTGCCGTTGTCCCCCTGTTCTAATATAAATTGGGATTTATCGTTCCGATAGAACGGTCATCGCGAACCAGCGCGCACGCTGGTGTGGCGATCCCCAAAGGTTTTAGACAGTACTTTTCAATACGATTTCCCCCTAACCGGGGGATTGCCACGTCGCCTTCGGCTCCTCGCAATGACCGAATAGGGGAACG
>JAZRBW010000008.1:0-2854 GCA_045635305.1 Faecousia sp.
CCCCAGATCGAAGTTACCTTCGACATCGACGCCAACGGCATCGTGAAGGTCTCCGCTAAGGATCTGGGAACCGGCAAGGAGGCCAATATCTCCATCACCGCTTCCACCAACCTCAGCAAGGAAGACATTGACAAGGCTGTCCGCGAGGCTGAGCAGTACGCCGCCGAGGATAAGGCCCGCCGTGAGGAAGTGGATACCCACAACAATGCCGAGCACACCGTCTATCAGATGGAAAAGAGCCTGAATGATCTGGGCGACAAGGTAAGCGATGCGGAGAAGGCTCCCATCCTGAATGCCATCGAGAATCTGAAGGAAGCCAACAAGGGCAATGATGTGGCTGCCATCAAGACTGCCATCGAGGAAGCCCAGAAGGCCTTCTACCCCGTGGCTGAGAAGCTGTATCAGCAGGCAAATCCCCAGGGCGGCTGCGATCCCAACTGTGGCGGCAACTGCGGCGATGACGGCGTTGTGGACGCCGACTACGAGACTGTTGACTAAAATCAAACCCAAAGGGGGCGGCGTTGCCGCCCCTTATTGGTGCGTTTTGAGGTGAATCACTATGGCAGAAAATAAACGCGATTATTACGAGGTGCTGGGCGTTGAAAAGAATGCCAGCGCCGAGGAAATCAAAAAAGCATATAGAAAAAGCGCCATGAAGTACCATCCCGACCGCAACCCCGGAGATAAGGAAGCGGAGGAAAAGTTCAAGGAGCTGGGTGAGGCTTACGAGGTCCTGTCCAACGACGATAAGCGTGCTCGCTATGACCAGTTCGGCTTTGCCGGTGTGGATCCCAACTACGGCGCAGGCCAGGGGGGCAACCCCTTTGGCGGTGGCTTCGGCGGCTTTGGCGATTTTGGTGATCTGGGCGATATTTTTGGCTCTTTCTTTGGTGGCGGCAGAAGCAGTCGCAACCAAAATGCCCCCCGTCGCGGTGAAAATGTGGGCGCCCGGCTGGAACTGACCTTTGAAGAGGCTGCTTTTGGCTGCGAAAAGGAAATTTCCATCCGGCGCATTGAAAACTGTGCCGCCTGTGACGGTTCCGGTTCTGCGGATGGCACGGTGGAAACCTGCAGTCAGTGCCGCGGTGCGGGTCAAGTGAAAACGGTACAGAATTTCATGGGTATGCAGATGCAGTCCACCTCCGTGTGCCCCCGCTGCAACGGCCAGGGCAAGGTCATTAAGACCCCCTGCAACACCTGCCGTGGCAAGGGCAAGGTGAACCGCAGCCAGAAGATCCTGGTCAAGGTGCCTGCCGGTGTGGATGCCGGGCAGTCTGTCCGGGTTCGCGGTGAGGGCTGCGTGGGCTTCAATGGCGGCCCCAACGGTGATGTGCTGGTGGAAATTTACATCAAGCGCCATGCGGTCTTCCAGAGAAATGGCATGGATGTGTATTGCGAGGTGCCCATTTCCTTTACCCAGGCGGCGCTGGGCGCGGAAATCCAGGTGCCTACCCTGGATGGCTGGGTCAAATATGACATCCCCGAGGGCACCCAGACCGGCAGAGAATTTGTTCTCCATGAAAAGGGCATTCCGGATGTGGGCAATCCCCGACGTCGTGGCCGTCATCGCTTTACTGTGGTGGTGGAAACGCCTACCAAGCTGACGAAAGAGCAGCGGGATCTGCTGAAGAAGCTGGACGAAACTATGGATAATAAGTCCACCCCTAAGCGGAAGAAGTTCTTTGATACTTTGAAGGATTTGTTTGACTAAGGAGGCCCTATGGAAGAAAAATTTATTGCCGTGTGGCTGGCTAATCGGGAAAAGGCCACCCACTTCGGTGTGCGGATGCGGCCCGTTGCGCCGGAAGACGCAATGAAGACTGCTCACCGCTGGCTCTCCGGTAATCGGGAAAGCGATGGCTTCGGTATCCTGGCCGACAAAAAACATTTGGAACTGAGCCTGGAGGCGTTGGCGGTTGACAAGCGCTTCACCGCTTTGTTCACCGACGAGGAGGCCAACACCGCCCTGCAGCGACTGCTGGCGGCAGGTTACTATTTATAATAGTATAGCAAATCCGCACCGACGAAAAATCGGTGCGGATTTTTGTATAAAAGCCCCTCTGCTGGGAATAATCTGCCTAAGCAATCAAAAAGGAGGCTGGATATGAAGGTTAGAGACATTATGTCAACCAAAGTGGTACGCATCGGGGCGCAGGAACCTGTGGAGGTGGCGGCACGTACCCTTGCGCATTATAATATTGGTGCGCTGCCGGTTTGTGGCAACGACGGTAGACTCTGCGGCGTGGTGACCGATCGGGATTTGGTGACACGTTGTGTGGCCGTGGGCAGACCTTGCGACAAGGTGACAGTGCAGGATGTCATGACCAGTCGGTTGGTTACGGCTGGGCCGGATATGGATGTGGGGGCTGCTGCGCATCTGATGGGTCGGGAGCAGGTGCGCAGATTGCCGGTGGTGGAGAACGGTAAGCTATGCGGAATGCTCAGCCTGGCGGATCTGGCATCTGCGGAATATGGCGGTCTGGATGCAGCGGATGCACTTGCAGAGATTACTTCCAATATCTGCAAAAAATAATTTGAAATTTTGGAAAATAATGCTTGACAAAGTGAAAATGATGTGATATTATGGGCGGGCTGTGCGATGAACGGCAACGGGAGTACAGCAACTAGCACAAAAAATAATTTGAAAATTTGTGAAAAACATCTTGACAAATGAAATAACTTGTGATAGTATTTAAAGGTCGCTGCGGCGATAAGATGTACCTTGTAAATTGAATAACACGAAACCAAATTAACACCTTGGACAATTATAAATGGATTGTTTAAGCGATGTAAAATCGAAATAAAAACAGCCAACGAAAATTCTTGAGTAATGCTAGAAGCAGATTATTCAGAA
>JAZRBW010000009.1:0-2909 GCA_045635305.1 Faecousia sp.
GACAGTACTTTTCAATACGATTTCCCCCTAACCGGGGGATTGCACCCCAAGGGCACTTCCTCGCACTTCGTGCTCAGGGCGCCACGTCGCCTTCGGCTCCTCGCAATGACCGAATAGGGGAACGATAAACGAAAATTTGAACTTCCGAAAAGAGGAAATTATGGAACCCATCTACATTGACAATTTTACCCTGACGGATCTGCAATGCGATCGGTTTGGGCGACTGAAAAGCGCTGCCATTTTGTGGTTTGTGCAGGAAATGGCGGGCCGTCACTGTCAGATCTTGAAGCTGGACTGGAATACCCTGGCAAGCAAGGGTATGTTCTGGGCCATTATTCGCCACCGGGTGCAGATAAAGCGCCTGCCCCACAAGGGCGAGACCATCCGCATCGAAACCTGGCCCATGCCCACCACACGGGTGGCTTATCCCAGAAATGTGGTGGCCTTTGACGAAAGCGGCAACGAGCTGTTTCGCACCACCAGCCTGTGGGTGCTGATGGATATGGAAAGCCGGGCCATGATCCTGCCGGGCAAAAGCGGTGTGGAGGTTGCTGGCGTGCTGCGGGGCGGCGAGCTACCCATTCCCGGCTCTCTATCTCCGGCAAGCCTTTCCGGCTGTCAGGAACGCACTGTGCGCTTCACAGACCTGGATCTCAACGGCCACATGAATAACTGCCGCTATCTGGACTGGGCGGCAGATCTGCTTCCCAGCCATTTTCATCAGGCACACCAGGTCCGGGACATCACACTGGGATACCTGTCCGAAGCACGGGAGGGCGACGGCCTGCAGCTTCACCACCAACTGCTGAGCGAAGACAATCTGCGGCTGGAAATTCTGCGCCGGGACAATGACAAAGAGCACCGGATCTTCGCCGCGGACATCCATTTTTAAGGCATATTCTGTAAACCATAATTTCTCCACAGCCTCTTGTTAGGTTGTGGATTTTTTTCCCCGAAAACCGGAAAAAATGGCTGTTTATGCGGATTTTGCCTGTGGAGAAACCTGTGGATAATGTGGATAAGTCCAATTTTATGTCAAGTGGAAACCGTCGAATTTTCGGTTTTATGTAAAGTATTTTTCTATGGTAGACATAAAAAGGATGTTTTTTATGGGTGGAAATATGCCCTTGACAGGGCTTCAAATTTTCATTTATCGGTCTCCTATTCGGTCATTGCGAGGAGCCGAAGGCGACGTGGCGCCCTGAGCACGAAGTGCGAGGAAGTGCCCTTGGGGTGCAATCCCCCGGTTAGAGGGAAAATCGTATTGAAAAGTACTGTCTAAAACCTTTGGGGATCGCCACACCAGCGTGCGCGCTGGTTCGCGATGACCGTTCTATCGGAACGATAAATCCCAATTTGAGGGATTATGAAAGCGATACAGAAATATTATGGATTACTTGAAAAATTACCGAAAATAATGCACAAAACCGGGTATTATTTCATATAATAATTGGAATAATATTGCACTTTGGCGAGTAATTTCAGAGTACGCAAGTATAAATTATACGGTTACATAACCATAAAATATAATTTTATAAACTCTTTTATTGCTGTATTTCCGGTTTTTCCAGATTTTCAGCTTATTTTTTGGGTTTTATCCCATTATTCCGAAAAAAACATAACATTTTTACATTTTATCCGGGCAAAAGCCCGTTTTTTGCATAATGTGTCAATTGACGGACAAATGTATTTCTGCTACAATATGGATACAACCCAAACAGAACGGAAGGAGGAAAACATATGAATTGGGATGTAACCCTTTGGATGGTATTGATGGTTGGCTTTTTGATCGTTGAAGCTGCCTGCCCATTCCATCTGGTGAGCATTTGGTTTGCCATCGGTGCCTTGGCAGGCGGGATCGTCGCCATGTTCGGCGGCGCGCTGTGGCTGCAGATCACCCTGTTTACTGTGGTTTCTGCAGGGCTGCTGCTGGCATTTCTGCCGCTGGTTAAGAAGGTGCTCAACCCAAGCACAATCAAAACCAATGTGGATGCTCTTATTGATACCAAGGGCTATGTCACAGCCCCCATCGACAACATCGCCGCCCAGGGACAGGTGAAGCTCGCTGGCATGGAATGGACCGCCCGCTCCACATCCGGTGAAACCATCGAAGCCGGCACACTGGTGAAGGTGGATCGCATTGAGGGCGTAAAGGCCTTCGTTTCCCCCGTGGAAAGTAAAGAAAAAATCCGTTTGGAAAGCTAAACAACATTTAACACGAATATTTTAGGAGGATTTATTATGCCGTTTGCTATTGCTGGTATCGTTATTTTTCTGATCATCATCCGTAACATTTATGTGGTCCGCCAAAGCCAGGCCTATGTTATTGAGCGTCTGGGCGCCTTCCGTAAGGTTCAGACCGTGGGCATCAAAATGAAGGTGCCTTTCCTGGATCGCATCGCCAAGAAGGTGAGCCTGAAGGAACAGGTGCTGGACTATCCCCCTCAGGCCGTTATTACCAAGGATAACGTCACCATGCAGATCGACACCGTCGTTTACTTCCAGATCACTGACCCCAAGCTCTACAGCTACGGTGTGGAGCACCCCATGCTGGCTATGGAGACCCTGACCGCCACCACCCTGCGTAACATCATCGGCGACCTGGAGCTGGACCAGACCCTGACCTCCCGCGATGTGGTCAACACCAAGATGCGCGCCATCCTGGACGAAGCCACCGATCCCTGGGGCATTAAGGTAAACCGCGTGGAGTTGAAGAACATTCTGCCTCCCACCGATATCCAGAACTCCATGGAAAAGCAGATGAAGGCCGAGCGTGATCGCCGTCAGGCTATTCTGCAGGCCGAGGGCCAGAAGAAGTCCGCCATTCTGATCGCCGAAGGTGAGCGGGAATCCGCCATTCTGCGGGCCGATGCGGAAAAGCAGGCTGCCATCCTGAAGGCAGAAGCCGA
>JAZRBW010000010.1:0-11326 GCA_045635305.1 Faecousia sp.
AGGCACTGAAGGAATTGGAGGCCATGTGCGAAAAGTACCACTGCTATCTGCCTCCTTTCTGTCATTTTACACCCCAGGAGTGGGAAAATAAGGGCGCAGAATACGATGAGGTTCGGGATTGCTGCCTTGGCTGGGACATCACAGACTACGGCATGGGGGATTTTGACAAGATGGGATTCTCCCTGATTACCATCCGCAATGGCAACCGCGCTATGGAGGAGAAATATCCCAAGGTTTATGCAGAAAAGCTGCTGTACCTGAAGGAGGGTCAGTATGCCCCCAACCATTTCCACTGGTATAAGACCGAGGATATTATCAACCGTGGCGGCGGCAATGTGCTGATCCGCGTTTACAACAGCCTGCCTGATGAGGAAGTGGACTACGAGTCCGATGTGACGGTGCATACCGATGGCCGCACCTATACGGTACCTGCCGGTACCCAGATCCGTCTGACTCCCGGTGAGAGTATCCATGTGCAGCAGTATTTGTACCACGATTTTGCTGTGGAAGAGGGCACCGGCCCTGTGCTGCTGGGCGAAGTGAGCCAGTGCAACGACGACAATACCGACAACCGCTTCAATCCTCCTGTGGGTCGCTTCCCCACCATCGAGGAGGACGAAGCCCCTTACCGCCTGCTGTGTAACGAGTATCCTAAGGCAAAATAAGTTGTTCGGAAGATAAATTGTTGTTTACCTTAGAAATGGTAACGAAAGAACTGTCATTGCGAGGAGCCGCCAAAAGGCGGCGACGTGGCAATCCCCAAAGGTTTTAGATACAGAATTTCGAAGGGATTTTCCCTTAATCCGGGGGATTCCCACGCCAGTGTGCGCACTGGCTCGGAATGACCTAAAACTGGTAAACAACAATTTAGCGTTCCAAGAAAGGAATTATGTATGATGGATGTTGTTGCTTTGGGCGAGCTGCTCATTGATTTTACCTGTATCAGCACCGATGCTGACGGTTATCCCACCATGGCTGCCCATCCCGGTGGCGCGCCTGCCAATTTCCTGGCAGCACTGGCTAAATTTGGCGCAAAAGCTGCCCTCCTGGGCAAGGTGGGCACGGATGCCTTTGGCGGTATGCTGACGGCTACTTTGCAAAAGGCCGGCATCGAAACCAAGGGCTTGCTGGCCGCTGACGATGTGTTCACCACTCTGGCATTCGTTACTTTGGATGAGCATGGTGACCGGGCGTTTTCCTTTGCCCGCAAGCCCGGTGCCGATACCTGTATCCGCTTTGAGGAGCTGGATTTGTCCCTCATTGATGAGGCCAAGGTGTTCCATTTCGGCACACTTTCCTTAACCGGCGAGCCTGCCCGATCTGCTACTTACCGGGCGGTTGCCTATGCAAAGCAGCAGGGCAAACTGATCACCTATGACCCCAATCTGCGAAAGCCTTTGTGGGACAGCCTGGATAGCTGCCGGGAGCAGATGCTCTGGGGCCTGGGGCAGGCGGATGTGGTGAAGATCAGCGACGAGGAAGTTCAGTTCCTGTTTGGTATGGGCGTACAGGAAGGCGCAGCACACATTCTTGAGAATTTCGGCGTGAAGCTGGTGTTCGTCACCTGTGGTGCGGAGGGCTGCTGGTTCCAAAATGCCGTAGCCAAGGGTCATGTGGTCGGCTTGTCCGGTATCAAGGTGGCCGATACCACCGGTGCCGGCGATATCTTCGGCGGCAGCGCCGTTTGGCAGCTGCTGCAGCTGGGGCAGAACCCCGGGCAGTTGGATGAGGAACAGCTTCGCCATGTGGTGCAGTTTGCCTGCAGCGCCGCGGGTCTGTCTACCACGAAACCCGGCGGCATCTCCAGTGTACCGGAATATGAAGCTGTTTTGAAAGAAATGAGGAAACAGTATGCCTAAGTACTATTTGGGAATCGAGTTGGGCTCTACCCGCATCAAGGCGGTGGCTATTGACGAGCAGCATATCCCAGTGTCCACCGGGGACTATACCTGGAAATCTGCCTATGAAAACGGTGTGTGGACTTACGACCTGACGGAGGTCTGGAAGGGTCTGAAAACGGCACTTTCCGGTGTGAAATGCCGGGAGAATATTGCCGCTATGGGCATTTCCGGTATGATGCACGGCTATTTGGCCTTTGACAAGGACTGGAATCTGCTGACGCCCTTCCGCACCTGGCAGAATACCATCACCGGCCAGGCGGCGGCAGAACTGACGGAGCTTCTGGGCTTCAACATTCCCCAGCGCTGGAGCATTGCCCATCTGTACCAGGCGGTTTTGAATGGCGAGGACCATGTTTCCCAAATCGCCCATATCACCACTTTGGCTGGCTATGTGCACTATATGCTGACCGGCGTCAACGCCATCGGCATCGGCGAAGCCTCCGGTATGTTCCCCATCGACAGCGAGAAAAACGGCTATGATGAGGCTATGCTTGCCAAGTTTGATGCCCTGGTTGCTTCCCGCGATTTGCCATGGAAGCACCTGACCGATATTTTGCCTGCTGTGCTGGTGGCAGGTGAGCCGGCAGGTGCGCTGACTGCGCAAGGCGCGGCAATGCTGGACGATCTGCTTGCGCCCGGTATTTCCTTCGCACCTGCCGAGGGTGATGCCGGCACCGGCATGACTGCCACCAATGCGGTGGCGAAGCGCACCGGTAATGTGTCCGCCGGTACTTCCATCTTCTCCATGGTGGTGCTGGAGCGCCCCTTGCGGAAGGTCTATGAGGAAATTGACCTGGTGACCACCCCAACCGGAAAGCCGGTGGCCATGGTCCACTGTAACAACTGTACCAATGATTCTAACGCCTGGGTGTCTGTGCTGAAAGAAACAGCGAATCTGTTCGGTGCGGCTCCTGAAAATGGCGAATTGTATACAAAACTCTATGAAAAGGCCCTGGAAGGCGATGCTGATTGCGGCGGCGTGCTGGTCTGCAACTATATGGCAGGCGAGGGCGTGACCCATCTGGACGAAGGCCGCCCCATGGTTGTCCGCCGTCCAGACAGCAAATTTACTTTAGCGAACTTCCTGCGTGCCAGCCTGTATGCCACCATGTCCACCCTGAAGATCGGCATGGATATTCTGGCGGAGGAAAAGGTTGCCATCGACACTCTGACGGGCCATGGCGGTCTGTTCAAGACCCCTGTTGTGGGTCAGAAATTTATGGCGGCTGCCTGTAACGCAAGCGTTACCTGCATGGAAACGGCAGGAGAGGGTGGTCCTTACGGCATGGCGCTGCTGGCGGCCTACAGTGCAAAAAAATCCCAGGGCGAAACCCTGGAAGAATATCTCAACACCCATGTCTTTGCCGATACCAAGGGCACGACCCTTGCCCCGGAACAGGCGGATGTGGATGGCTTCAATGCCTATATGGAGCAGTACAAAAAGCTGCTTGCGGTAGAACGCGCAGCAGTAGAAATGATATAAAACGCTGTCATCCCGAGCAAGCGAAGCGCGTCGAGGGATCCGTTTCCCAGGGAATTACGCAAGAAGTGTGGATCCTTCGACTCCGCTGCGCTCCGCTCAGGATGACATGACTGGGAGGTTTTTACGATGAAATACAATTTTTGGTTTATTGTGGGTTCTCAGGATCTGTACGGAGAAGAGGTACTGAAGACGGTTGCTGTCCGTGCCGAGGAAATGGCTGCTAAAATGAGCGAAAGTTTGCCTTATCCCTTGACCTACAAGGTCACCGCCATGTCCAATTCCCAGATCACCCAAATCGTCAAGGAAGCCAATTACGACGATTCCTGTGCCGGCATCATCACCTGGTGCCATACCTTCTCTCCCTCCAAGATGTGGATCAACGGCCTTGCCAATCTGCAGAAGCCCTATTGCCACTTTGCTACCCAGTATAACAAGGAAATTCCCAACGATCAGATCGACATGGACTTCATGAATCTGAATCAGGCCGCCCATGGTGACCGGGAACACGGTTTCATTGCCGCGCGTCTGCGCCTTCCCCGGAAGGTCATCGCCGGCTACTGGCAGAATCCCGACGTTTTGGCGCGCATTGGCAGCTGGATGAAGTCTGCCGTGGGTGTGGCGGTTTCCAAGAACCTGAAGGTCATGCGTTTCGGTGACAATATGCGCCAAGTGGCTGTCACCGAGGGTGATAAGGTAGAGGTGCAGACCAAGCTGGGCTGGCAGGTGAATACCTGGGCTGTGGGCGATCTGGTTGCCGAAATGGCCAAGGTCACCGAGCCGGAAATTGACGCGCTGATGGCCGAGTATACCGAAAAATACGACATTCACACCGAAAATATTGCCGCTGTCCGTTACCAGGCAAGAGAAGAAATTGCCATCAAAAGGATGATGGACGCAAACGGCTGCCAGGCTTTCTCCAACACCTTCCAGGATCTGTACGGCATGGAGCAGCTACCCGGCCTGGCTTCTCAGCATTTGATGGCCCGGGGCTACGGCTACGGCGGCGAAGGCGACTGGAAGGTTGCCGCCATGACCGCCATCATGAAGGCCATGGGCGAGGGTGGCAACGGCGCTTCCGCTTTCATGGAAGATTACACTTACCATCTGGTGGAAGGTCAGGAATACAGCTTGGGCGCCCATATGCTGGAGGTCTGCCCCTCCTTGGCAGATCCCAAGGCACGACCCAGGATCGAGACCCACCACTTAGGCATCGGTATGAACGAAAAAGACCCGGCCAGACTGGTGTTTGAGGGCAAGGAGGGCGACGCCATTGTTGTTTCCCTGATCGATATGGGCGGCCGTCTGCGCCTCATCATCCAGGACATCATCTGCGTAAAGCCCATTATGCCCATGCCTAATCTGCCGGTGGCCCGTGTGATGTGGCAGGCCATGCCCAATCTGACTGACGGTGTGGAGATGTGGATTGCCGCCGGCGGTGCCCATCACACCGTGCTTTCCTACGATGTGACCGCACAGCAGATGAAGGACTGGGCCAAGATGCTGGACATTGAGTGTGTCCACATCACCAAGGACACCACCCTGGAAGCATTGGAAAAGGAACTGTTCCTGAACGACCTGGCCTGGAAGCTGAGATAAAAGAGCGCTTGTAGGGGCCGATGCCTACATCGGCCCTATGCGAATTGACTGAATATCCCCGGGTCGATGTGGGCATCGACCCCTACGAGGTGCAACTGCTATGTTAGAAGAACTGAAGCGAATCGTCTGCAAGGCTAACCTGGAACTGCCCAAGTATGGCCTGGTGACCTTTACCTGGGGCAATGTATCCGGTGTAGACCGGGAAAAAGGCCTCATGGTCATCAAACCCAGCGGCGTGGAGTACGAGAATATGACACCGGAAGATATGGTCGTGGTGAGCCTTGCCACAGGCGAAAAGGTGGAAGGCAAGTGGAAGCCCTCTTCCGACACCGCCACCCATGTTGCGTTGTATAACGCTTTCCCGAATATCGGCGGCGTTGTGCATACCCATTCCCGGTGGGCAACCGCCTGGGCACAGGCCGGCCGGGGAATCCCCGCCTACGGCACCACCCACGGTGACTATTTTTACGGTCAGATCCCCTGTACCCGAAAGATGACCCCGGCGGAAATTGGCGGTGAATACGAAAAGGAAACCGGCAATGTGATCGTGGAAACCTTTGCAGGCAAGTCTGCGGATGATATTCCTGCGGTGTTGGTACATTCCCACGGCCCCTTCGCTTGGGGCACAGATCCCTGTAATGCGGTGCACAATGCGGTGGTTCTGGAAGAACTGGCCTTTATGGCTTTCCACACCGAGCAGCTTGCGCCCGGCAAGGAAACCATGCAGCAAGAGCTGCTGGACAAGCATTATTTGCGGAAACACGGAAAAAACGCATATTACGGACAAAATTGATCGTTTCATTTTTCTCCTTTATGGCAGAGCCGCCGTTGCGGTATGCTGCGGCGGCTCTGCCGCCATTTTTCGGAAAGGAATATTACCATGACACATAGTGAATATTTGAAGCTGATCGACGAAGTGATCGCTGCCGGCCCCTTCCGGGCTACCTGGCCCTCTCTGACCACCCACAAGACCCCCGAATGGTATCGCCGGGCAAAATTGGGTATTTTCATCCACTGGGGCATCTACTCTGTGCCCGCATTTGGCAATGAATGGTACTCCCGGAATATGTACAATCCTACAGTGCGGGAATTTGCCCATCATCAGAAAACCTATGGCCACCAGAAGGATTTTGGATATAAGGATTTCATTCCGATGTTCAAGGGCGAGCAGTTCAATGCCCAAGCTTGGGTAAGCCTGTTCAAGCAGGCCGGTGCCCGCTACATTTTGCCGGTGGCGGAGCACCATGATGGCTTTGCCATGTATGATACGGTGTATAACCGCTGGAATTCTGTGAACATGGGCCCAAAAGTGGACGTTATGGGTCAGATCAAAAAGGCCTGTGAGGAACAAGGCCTGCAATTCTGTGCCTCCACCCATCGTGCAGAGCACTATTTCTTCATGAATTTGGGCCGCGCTTTCGACAGCGACGTGAATGATGAAGCTTATGCGGATTTCTATGGTCCTGCGGTCTATCGTGCAGATTTGGGCGCAAAGGACCTGGATAAGGCTACGGAAGCGCCTGCTACAGAAGGCCCTACGGAAGAATGGCTGGTGGATTGGATGGTTCGTACCTGCGAATTTATCGACAAATATCAGCCTAAGGTACTATATTTTGACTGGTGGATCCATAATTATGCTTTCAAGCCCTATTTGAAGAAAATTGCTGCCTATTATTATAACCGTGCAGCCCAGTGGGGCGTGGAGGTCACCATCAACTACAAGCATGAGGCCTTTGCTCCCGGTGCAGCCACCTTCGATGTGGAGCGCGGCGCACTGACGGATATTTGCCCCGTTCCCTGGCAGACCTGCACCGCCATTGGTAAGCACTCCTGGGGTTACACTACCAACAACGAGTTTAAAACCACCCGGCAGATCATTTGCGATCTGATCGACATCGTCAGTAAAAACGGTATGCTGCTCTTAAACGTTGGCCCCCGTGCCGACGGCACCATCACCGAGGAAGAAACGGCACTCTTGACAGAACTGGGTGCTTGGCTGGATACCAATGGCGAGGGTATTTATGATACCGTTCCCTGGAAGTGGTTCGGTGAGGGCAGCGTCAATGCCAACCAGGGCTTCTTCCAGGATAACGACGAAAAGGCATTCACTGCAGAAGACTTCCGCTTTACATATAAGGGCGGCAGTGCCTATGCATTCTGGATGCGCCCCAAGGGAAAGGAACTGACGATTCGCACCTTTGGAACCCATCCTATGCACGATTTTGGCATCGAAAAAGTGGAGCTGCTGGGGTGTGAAGGCGAATTGTTCTTCACCCGGGATGCAGAGGGTCTCCATGTAACGCTGCCGGAAGCAGTGGGCGAAGAGCGCCCGGTGTGCCTGCGCATCACACTGCTGTAAGGAGGAAAAAATGGCGCTGGTTACCACAAAAGAACTGTTCGGGAAGGCTTATGCCGGTGGCTACGCCATTGGAGCCTTTAATTTCAACAATATGGAAACCATCCAGGCTATTTCGGAAGCCTGCAGGGAGGAGCATTCTCCGGTGATCCTGCAGGTGAGCCAGGATGTGCTGGAAAATCATATTTATTACAAAAAACTGGTGGAAGCGGCGCTTTTGGAATGCGCCGACATTCCCATTGCCTGGCATCTGGATCACGGAAGCAGCTTTGAAGTCTGCAAATTCTGCATCGACGGTGGCTACAGCTCTGTTATGATCGACGGCAGCAGCCTGCCCTTTGAAGAAAATATCGCCCTGACCCGGAAAGTTGTGGAATATGCCCATGACCGGGGTGTGGTAGTGGAAGCGGAATTGGGTGCGCTGGCCGGCGTGGAGGACGATGTGAATGTATCCGCAGAAGATGCCCGATACACCAATCCTGGGGAGGTGGCGGAATTTGTGGAACGCACTGGTTGTGACAGTCTGGCGGTGGCCATTGGCACTTCACACGGCGCGTATAAATTCAAGCCAGGCACCCAGCCCAAATTGCGGATGGATATCCTGCAGGCTATTATGACAGCTGCTCCCAAAGTGCCGCTGGTATTGCATGGCGCCTCCGGTGTGCCGGCAAGTACGGTGGAAGCAATCAATGCCTACGGTGGCAATATGCCCGGTGCAGTCGGCATCCCCGACGACCAGTTGCGGTGTGCCGCCACGCTGGGTGTGTGCAAGATCAATGTGGCGTCGGATTTGCGGATCACAGCCACGGCGGCGGTACGACAGCTGATGGCGCAGCATCCGGAAAAGTTTGATCCCAGAGATTATTTGAAGCCTGCCCGCGCCCAGATGAAGGAACTGGTGCGCCATAAGCTGCGCCATGTGCTGGGCAGCGCCGGCAAGGCATAAAACGAAACGATGAGGAGGATCTATGGTCAAATATTCTTGCCGTCAGACCCCTATGGGATGGAATAGCTACGATTACTACGATACCAATGTGACGGAAAAAGACGTGCTTTCCAATGCCGAATATATGGCAGCACACCTCAAGCCCTACGGCTGGGAATATGTGGTGGTGGATATTCAGTGGTATGCCTATGATACTGCCTCTATGCGGGATCAGTACCAGTATATCCCCTTCGGCCGCAACGAGATGGATGCATTTGGTCGGCTGCTGCCTTGTCCGGATAAGTTCCCGTCTTCTGTAGGCGGTGCTGGTTTTAAATCCTTGGCAGACAAAATCCATGCATTGGGATTGAAATTCGGCATTCATGTGATGCGTGGTATTCCGCGTATGGCTGCCCATCAGCATATGCCGATTCTGGGTTGTGATGCCACGGCGGATCAGGTGGCAGACCCCTCCTCTATATCGGAGTGGAATCCGGATATGTATGGCATCCGCAACACTCCGGCGGGACAGGCCTATTATGATTCTCTTTTGCGGCTTTATGCCGATTGGGGCGTGGATTTTATAAAGGTGGATGATATTTGTTCCACCGGTTTCCATCCTCATCGCGGCTATGGCCGCAAGCATGAGGTGGAAATGCTCTGCAAGGCCATCGAAAAGTGTGGACGTGATATTGTGTTGAGCCTATCGCCGGGTCCGGCTGCGGTGGAGGAAAGCTGGCATTATAGCCGCTATGCCAATATGTGGCGCATCACCGATGATTTTTGGGACAACTGGGACACCCTGCTGGATATGTTCACCCGCTGCGAAAAATGGCAGGATCACGTTCGCCCGGGCTGCTGGCCGGACTGCGATATGTTGCCGCTGGGGAAGATCGGCAAGCATTTTGGGGAAGAACGAGCCACACGATTTACAAAAGACGAGCAAAAAACCATGATGACCCTGTGGTGCATCTTCGGCTCGCCCTTGATGCTGGGCGCGGAACTGACTAAACTGGACGATTGGACTTTGTCGCTGCTGCAAAATGAAAAGCTACTGCATTTGGAAAACGGCTGCTTTGTATCCCGACAGGTACAGCGTGATAAGGAAAAATGCGTCTGGGCTGCCGTGGATCCCAAAACAGGGGAGCGGTATGTGGCTTTGTTCAACTTCCGGAAGGAAGAACAGGAAGTCACGATTACTCCGGCAGAATGTGCCCAAGCATTCCCGGAAGGCTGGTTCTCTGCGGAGAACAGCACATGGGAGGAAGTTTGGTCGAACACCGAAAGTAAGTTACTTGGCGAAAAAATCGCGCCCCACGGCGCACTGCTATATAAGGAGGTCAATCTATGAAACAGGCAAAAGTTATCATTGATAAGGATTTTCAGGTCAGCGCTATCGATAAGCGCATTTATGGCTCGTTTATCGAGCATTTGGGTCGTGCTGTGTACCAGGGCATTTATCAGCCCGACAGTCCCTTTGCTGATGAACAGGGCTTCCGCAAGGATACCCTGGAAGTGGTGAAGGAATTGGGTGTGCCGGTGGTGCGCTATCCCGGCGGCAATTTTGTTTCCGGCTATAAGTGGGAAGATGGTGTTGGCCCCCGCGATCAGCGCCCCAAGCGGATCGATCTGGCCTGGAGCGTGGTGGAAACCAATGAAGTGGGTCTCAACGAGTTCTCCGATTGGGCAAAAAAGGCGGATGCCGAGGTGATGATGGCCATCAACCTGGGCACCCGTGGCGTTGCTGAGGCCATGGAATTGCTGGAATACTGCAATCTGGATCAAGGCACCCACTATTCCGAACTGCGGAAGTCTCATGGCTATGAAAAACCCCACAAGTTTAAGCTGTGGTGTCTGGGCAATGAAATGGATGGCCCCTGGCAGATCGGCCACAAGACCGCTCAGGAATACGGCCGCCTGGCCAATGAGACAGCCAAGGTCATGAAGGGCATCGATCCAGACATTGAGCTGGTGGTCTGCGGCAGCTCCAATTCCGGTATGCCCACCTTTGGCGACTGGGAGGCTACGGTACTGGATCACTGCTATGACAGCGTGGACTATATTTCCCTGCATACCTATTATGGTGACGGTGACCACGATACCCCCACTTTCCTGGCAAACAACCTGGATATGGATCGGTTTATTACCGATGTAACCAATATCTGCGATTACATCAAGGCTAAGAAACACAGCAAGAAGACCATCAACCTGTCCTTTGACGAGTGGAACGTGTGGTATCATTCCTGGGATCACGATCAGAAGCTGGAGCGCTGGACGCAAGCACCCCATCAGCTGGAGGATGTGTATGACTTCCAAGACGCCCTGTTGGTTGGCTCCATGCTGATCACCTTGCTGCGCCACGCTGACCGTGTGAAGATCGCCTGCATGGCCCAGTTGGTCAATGTTATTGCGCCTATCATGACTTCCGATACCGGTTGCTGGCGGCAGACTATTTATTATCCCTACTGGCTGACCTGCAAGTATGGCCGCGGTACGGTGCTGCAGACGCTGGTGGATGTGCCCACCTACAAGAATAAAAAGTACGGCGATGTGCCGTTTGTGGACTGCGTGGCGGTGCACAATGACGAGGAAAATGAGCTGGTGCTCTTTGCGGTGAACAAGAACCTGGAAGAGAGCATTACGCTGAATATGGACCTGCGGCAGTTTGCTGATTACGAGATTTTGGAGCACGTAGTGCTTCATGACGAGGAACTGTATGCCGTGAATACGGAAGAGAATCCCAACCGTATCGTACCTACTGCCGGCGAGGGCAGCGCCGTCTGCGATGGAAAGCTGACTGCCGTGCTGCAGCATAAGAGCTGGAATATGATCCGCCTGGGCAAGAAGTAAACAATCAGCAGGAAGCCGACGGGCTTCCTGCTTTGCTTATTTGGACTTTCAAATTTTCGTTTATCGGTCTGTTCGGGATAACAATTGTCGCCCCGTTAGGGCGACAGCGGCGAAGCCGCCATAGCTTCTCCCGGGGAGAAGCTGGCAGGCCGTTAGGCCTGACTGATGTGGAATGCGGGCGGAAAGGTTGGACGCGGTACGGGTTTCAGACCTAG
>JAZRBW010000011.1:0-2677 GCA_045635305.1 Faecousia sp.
CCTTGCGCAGCAAGGATTTTCCCCACCACATCCGTCAAAAATCAAAGATTTTTGCCACCTTCTCCTCGAGGAGAAGGCTTTGGGAGAATCCCTTTTTGCTAACCTGCATTTTAACGTTTGGCGACTTTTTTGACACTCTGAGGAGCAGCCGGTAGGCTGCTCCTTCTGCGCTTAATCGTCCAGTTCCTTTTCCCACTTCAGGATCTTGCCGGTTTCCGCGTGGATGGTATACTCAAATTCGTAGTTACCAAAACGGAACTCCACTTCCCATTCGGGGATGCCGTCGTCCACATCATATTCGCATTGGATGCGGCGAACCTGATCCGCTGTCAGTCCGGCGTGTGCCAGAGCGATGGCCAGGGCTTCTTCCTTGGTCAGCTTCGTCACCGCGGGTTCTGCAGCGGGGGGATCGGTGGGCTTTTCTTTTTTGGGTTCGTAGTCTTTGTCCCGATCCAGAATCTTACCGGTTACGGCGTGGATGGTGTAGTCGAATTCGTAGTCGCCGCAGCTAAATTCCACTTCCCATTCCGGGATGCCGTCATCCATTTCCCACCTGGTTTTCAGCCCGGTCACTTCTGCTTCCGTCAGCCCGGCGTGCTCCAGGGCGATGGCGGTGGCTTCTGCGGCAGTCAGCTCTGTGGCGCTTTGCGGTGCTGTTGTCACAGCGGCGGGTGGTGTTGTGGCCGGCGCATTGTTGACGGCAGGTACCAGCGTTCCAGCGGTGGTGCCTGTCAACAGCAGGGCGGCAACAACAAATTTTGCGATGGGGTTCATGATCATTGTCGTCCTCCTTATAAAACTTGAACGCAGGGGCAATGCACCCCTGCGCTGCTTACCTTTGGGCAGCCCGGCAGGGTTGCCATGGATATTCGATTTTACGGGTTAGCCCATGACCTGCATGGGTTTTCCGCAGCAGCGGGGGATCACTTGACCCTCCTCAACGTGCAGGACCTTATGGCAGATAGGACAGTAGACGTCGCATTCTTTTTCGGCCTTCACGACGAAACCGCCCAGGCCGCTTTTGGGTTCGTTTTCCATAAATTACCTCGGTTTATAAAAGGGCGGGAATAAAACCCGCCCTGCGCTGTGATTCTTACTTGAAATAACGCTCCAGCAGACCCTGCAGGGCCTTGCCGTGACGGGCTTCGTCCCGGGCCATTTCGTGGACAGTGTCGTGGATGGCGTCCAGGCCGTTCTTTTTGGCGCAGGCGGCCAGGTCGAACTTACCGGCGGTGGCACCGAACTCGCAGTCAACGCGCCATGCCAGATTCTGCTTGGTGGTGGCCTTCATGTTGGGCTCCAGATCCTCGCCCAGCAGCTCAGCGAACTTGGCGGCGTGCTCAGCCTCTTCCCAGGCAGCCTTTTCCCAGTACAGGCCGATCTCGGGATAGCCTTCGCGGTGAGCGATACGGGCCATGCACAGGTACATACCCACCTCGCTGCACTCGCCGGTGAAGTTGGCCATCAGCTGTTCGAAGATATAAGCCTTGTCTTCGGCGGAGATGTCGGGATTGTTCTTAACGGTCTTGGCATAGATGCCGTACTCGTGCTCAGCAGCCAGCTTGTTGGTCTCCATGACCTTAAACTTTTCGCCGGAAACCTTGCAAATGGGGCACTTGAAGCCCTCGGGCATAGCCTCGGCTTCGTGAACATAACCGCAAACGGGGCAAACAAACTTTTTCATAAATTTTTCCTCCATATAAATAATTTCAATAGATTTTTTGTTTTTTGGCGCGTCAGGTATGTCGCGTCCTACGATTTTGGGTGATTGCTCTGTAGGGGCCGATGCCTTCATCGGCCCGGGCGGATGTGGGTATCCGCCCCTACGGAAGGGCGCTTATTCCACCACTTCTTCGAACAGGTCGGGGCCGACACCGCACAGGGGGCATTCGTAGTCTTCGGGCAGGGCATTGCCTTTGATCTCGACTTCGTACTGGCAAACGGTGCAGATAAACTTTTTCATGTTATTTCCTCCAAAAATTTACTAAGCAGTTCACTCGGCCTGACAACAGCTCCGGCAGGTACCGCTGAAGCTGAGCTGACATTCCGTCACCCGACCGCTGGTGACAGCTTCCACAGTGCTGCGCAGTTGCTCCGGCACGTCGATCTGATGCAGGTCGCTGACGCTGTGGCAGGCTGTGCAGATGAAGTGGACATGGGGATTTGTGTTGGCATCGAAGCGCTCAATGCCGCCGACGGTGCCTAAGCTTTGGATGACACCCTGATTCTTGAAGAGCGCCAGATTTCGGTAGACCGTGGCCAGGGAAATGTCCGGGTGCTCCGCCTGGAGCATCTGATGCAGCATTTCCGCTGAGGGATGGGTATCGGTGCCGCGAAGGCACTGTAAAATGGCGCTGCGCTTGCGGAATTGCTTTGTTTTTGTTTCCATGGTCACCTCCTATTTGCGAACGGTTATTGTTTACATCCATATAGTAGCACAGCGGATTCCGTTTGTCAAGAGGAAAATGAGAATTATTTGCATTTATTTTTATTTTCTATGATACATTATTATATATAGTAAATTGGTGTTTATCGTACTGTTGCGGCCGTAGGCCGCATACCTTCTCCCGGGGAGAAGGTGCCGGAGGGAGCGTAGCGACCGGAGGCGGATGTGGAATGCGGGCAGTAACCTACCGTGAGGTACAGGCTAAGACTTGCTGAACTGTTACCCATTTCT
>JAZRBW010000012.1:0-19838 GCA_045635305.1 Faecousia sp.
TCCAGCTCCGGATACTCCATGTCTTCATAATTTCCCAATTTCTTGTCATTGCTTCGCAGGAGAAATTCCTGAAACACAAGATTGTATTGCGCTGCTTCCCGGCGGTACTCCAGATAGCCGTCCAGGATTCTGTCAATATAAAAACGACCGCCGTTATCCCGGAACGGGAAAATCAGAGCAATGTTCATGGGAGGCTTACGCAGAGACTGAGCTGCCAGATTGATGGTATAGCCCTGTTCCCGGGCAATGCGCAGGATTTTCTCTTCCACATCCTTGGAGCAGCCGCCTTTTCCATTCAGCGCTCGATGGACTGTGGTCAGAGAAACATCTGCCATTTCTGCAATTTGTTTCAGGGTAGCTTTTTTCATAGGGTTATCTTCTTTCGCAAAACTTTTGAGGAAACGTTTTCGTAAATCCTTTTTATATTATAAAGGAAAACAGAGTTCTTTCAATGCACATTATTCACGAATTTTTCATAATCAGAATCTATTTTTTGCCATAATCATGCAAAAAGATAAATTCAGATGCTCATACACGTCTTTTATGTAAATATCGCAGTTGTTTTAGACAAAATAAAAACGCCGCTGAATTTCAGCGGCGTGTTTATATTGCCAGGGAAATCAGATAGCACGCTCAACCTTATTGGAGCGGAGGCATCTGGTACATGCGTACACATGGCAGGGAGTTCCATTAACGACAGCCTTAACGCGCTTGACGTTGGGCTTCCATGCACGGTTGGAACGTCTGTGGGAGTGAGAAACCTTAATACCAAAGGTCACGCCCTTGCCGCAAAAATCACACTTAGCCATTCATTGCACCTCCTATCAATTAAACTCATAAATAGCGCCCAAACAGGCGCTAAGATATGATAGCAGACATTGCGGAAAAATGCAAGTCTTTTTTTTATTTTTTTCGAAAAAATTTAAAAAAATATTGCTATTGTTTGCTGTGACAGGTATAATAGGCTAAAATGCAGAAAGCGAGGTGGCTCCTATGGAGGATATTTATCAGGTTCCGCTGAAAACGCTGGTGGAAGCGTTCAATTTGCAGGTGGTTTTCGCCGCGAAAAACTATGATGCCATCCGCCTGGAGGTGGCCGATGTGTCCCGTCCCGGCATTCAATTGGTGGGCTATTTTGAATATTTTGACGCGCGGCGCCTGCAGGTGCTAGGCAATGTGGAAATGAGCTATCTGTCCAGACTCTCCGAGCAGGAACGGCTGAATGTATTCGATAAGCTCTTTTCCTACGGCTTCCCGGCCTTGCTCATCGCCCGGGATATGGAGCCCCATGCGCAGTGCCTCGAAATGGCGAAGAAGCACGATGTTACGCTGCTTCGCACCCAGGAGTCGACCTCCAACATCGTTTCGCATATGATTACCTATTTGCAGGGCGCCCTGGCTCCCCGCATTACCCGTCATGGCGTGCTGATGGAGGTTTACGGCGAAGGTTTGCTGCTGACCGGCGAAAGCGGCATGGGCAAAAGTGAGACCGCTGTGGAGCTTCTTAAGCGTGGACACCGGCTGATCGCCGACGACGCTGTGGAGATCCGCAAGATTTCCGCCAACACATTGATGGGAACCGCGCCTGCCGTCATCCGCAATTTCGTGGAGTTGCGCGGCATCGGTATCATCAATGTGGCGAATATTTTCGGTATGGGTGCCATCAAGGCGGAGAATCAGATCGACCTGGTGGTGCATATTGTGCCCTGGAACAGCCACGAAACCTATGACCGGTTGGGCATGGAGGTGCAGTACACGGAACTGATGGGCGTTAAGATCCCCACAAACACCATCCCCATTACCCCGGGCCGTAACCTTGCCATCATTTTGGAGGTTGCTGCTATGAACAATCGCCAGCGTAAGCTGGGCCACAACGCCGCCCTGGAGTTTACAGAACAGTTTAACCAGGGCTTTGGAGAGTAATCATGAAGGAATTTACCATCGGTCAGAACGATGCCGGCCAGCGCTTGGATCGCTTTCTTGCCAAAGCGGTGCCGCTGCTTCCTGCATCGCTGGCGCAAAAATACATCCGCATCAAGCGCATCAAGCTTAACGGTGGCAGAGCAGAGCGGGACACCCGTCTGCAAACCGGCGATGTGCTGCAGCTGTATATCAATGACGAGTTTTTCGATAAGCCCCGGGAAGACAATGCTTTTTTGACTGTTGCTTCCCCAAAATTGAATATCGTCTATGAAGACGCGCATATCCTTCTTGTGGATAAGCGACCCGGTCTTGCGGTCCATCCCCACGACGGCGCGGAGTACGGCCGTACCCTCATCGACCATATCCAGGCCTACCTCTATCAGAAGCATGAGTGGCGTCCCAGGGAGGAAAACGCCTTTACGCCTGCTTTGTGCAATCGCATCGACCGCAATACCGGCGGCATCGTCATCGCGGCCAAGACCGCGGAGGCGCTGCGGGTCATGAACCAGAAAATCAAGGACAGGGAGCTGGACAAGCGGTATCTGGCGATTGTGGAGGGCGTCCCCAAGCCAAAAGAGGGAAGCCTGAAAGGTTACCTTTTCAAGGACGAAAAGAAAAACCGGGTCTTTGTTACGGATAAACCACAGCCCGGTGCCAAGACCTGCCAGACAAATTACAAGGTGCTGACCTCTGCACAGGGTCTTTCTCTGGTGGAATGCGAGCTGATTACCGGCCGTACCCATCAGATCCGCGCACAGTTTGCCCATGCCGGTCACCCACTTCTGGGCGACGGTAAGTACGGCAAGCTGGATAAGCGGTTCGACCGTAATTATCAAGCGCTTTGTTCCTATAAGCTGACCTTTACCTTTACCACTGACGCAGGCGGTCTGGAATATCTGAACGGCAGATCCTTCCGGGTCGAAAAAGTGGACTTCGTAGAGGAGTATTTCCCAAATTATCAAATAGTACGCTAAATTGTTGTTTACGAAGATAATACAAAACATTATCGTAGGGGCAGATGCCCACATCGGCCCCAAATACCGACATTTCCCAATGGGCCGATGTAGGCATCGGCCCCTACGGAGCTTCGCTAAACAACAATTTATCTGCGCAAAAGGAGCATCCTATGATCGCCTTTATCACCAGTTCGCCCTTCCGGGAGGATGTGGATCGGCCTACCTTCAGCAACCAAAATGGCTTTGTCGACCGCATCCGCTGTGCGCTGCTGCCACACCCGCGGTGTCTGTATATTTGCTCCAGCCCGGAGCGTCACGACCTGAACTGCCGCTACGGTGCCGATGTATTTATGGCCTTTGCCAATATGGGCATCCATTTTTCTGCTTATGATGTGCTGGATGATACCAATGCCCACAGGGCAGGGGAGCTGGTCAAAAAGGCACACCTTATCGTGCTGGCAGGTGGCCATGTGCCTACCCAAAATGCCTTTTTCCAAAAGATCGGTCTGCGCAAGCTGCTGGAAAACCATCCGGGTGTGCTGATGGGCATCAGCGCCGGTTCTATGAACAGCGCGGATGTGGTTTATGCCCAGCCGGAGGAGCCGGGAGAATCGACGCCCGAATTTCAGCGCTTCCTGCCGGGTTTGGGACTGACAAAGGCGCAGATTCTTCCTCATTATCAAAAGGTCAAGGATTGGTGGCTGGATGGCAAGCGGCTCTTTGAGGACATCACCTATACCGACAGCATGGGTCACACCTTTTATGCCCTCCCGGATTTTTGCTACATTGTTGATGACGGAAAATCCGCCATCCTCTACGGTGAAGGCTACCGTATCCAAAACGGTTGCCTGGAAATACAGAAAGAAGGAATGTTATGAGTCAGCTTTGCAACGAAATTCTGGAAAGCTATCAGGTTCGCAGAACCGAGCCCCAGAAAACTGCCTTTATCAGCCTTCTGCAGAAGCATTTTCCGGAACTGCGGGTAGAAAACGCAGGCAAAAACCGCAATCTGGTGGTGGGTGATATTGCCTGCGCAAAGGTGATCTTTACTGCCCACTATGATACCTGCGCCCGTTCCCTCTGGCCCAATATTTCCATACCCTTCCGTCCGGGCTTGAAGTTTGCCTATAATATGCTGACGCTCATGCCCATTATTGTGGCTATGCTGCTGGCGATTTTTGGTCTGACGCCTGTGATCCCGGATATGCAGACCCGGTTGTTTATTGGCCTGGCGGTTTACTATGTTCTGTATTTTCTCCTGTTCTTTGGTGCGCCAGCCAACAAGCATACTGCCAATGACAATACCTCCGGTGTGTGCCTGTTGATCCGTCTGTTGGAAACATTGACCCCAGAGCAAAAAGAGAAGGTGGCCTTTGTGTTCTTTGACAACGAGGAAAAGGGCTGCGTGGGCTCCAAGGCCTTCCGCAAGCTCCACAAGGCAGAAACAGAGCAAAAGCTGATCTTCAATTTCGACTGTGTTGCCGATGGTGAGCACATCCTGTTTTTGTCCACACTTCCTGCTGAAAAACAGTGGAAACCGCTGCTGCAGCAGGTGTTCCGGGATGATAAGGGCCTGACTGTAGGCTTCACGAATACGAAAAATGCCAAGTATTCTTCTGACCAGAAGCGCTTCCCTGTAAGCATCGGCACCGCCGCGCTGCATAAGCACCCCACTATAGGCTACTATTTTGCCCGAATCCATACACCGAAAGATACGGTGCACGATAAAAAGAATATCGAGTTCCTCCGTGCAGGTGCGAGCCGCCTGATCGACAGCATCGAATAAGTAATCGCCCAAATGCTTAGGCATTTGGGCGATCATTTTATAGAATGTCGATAATGGTGCCGCCGCCGATGACGGTATCCCCATCGTAGAGCACCACGGCCTGACCGGTGGTCAAGGCTCGCTGGGGTTCGTCAAAAACGACACGGCATATACCGTTTTCCTCCGGATAAACGGTGGCAGGCTGTTCCGCCATCCGGCTGCGGGCTTTAGCCATGCAGCGAATGGGCTCTGTTAAAGTATCGAAGGGGCCGAACACCCAGTCATTTGCCAACAGAGAAGTGGAGAACAGATCTTCGTTATCCCCAACAGTAACGGTGTTGCTTACCATATCCTTGCCGGTTACATACACAGGCCTGCCCATAGCAAGCCCCAAACCCTTGCGCTGCCCTCTGGTATAGGCCACAGCGCCCTGGTGCTTACCGACGATTTTTCCGTCCGCGTCCAAAAAATTGCCGCCCGGATAGTTCTTTCCGGTAAATTCCTGCAAAAAAGCAAAATAGTCACCGCCGGGGATGAAGCAGATGTCCTGACTGTCGCGCTTGCGGGCGTTGATAAAGCCCTGATCTTCGGCAACGCGCCGCGCTTGCTCTTTCGTCAAACTGCCAAGCGGGAAGCGTATATGCTTTAACTGCTGCTGGGTAAGGGCATAGAGGAAATAACTCTGATCCTTTGCGCTGTCTGTAGCCTTTTTCAGCAGGTAACGGCCTGCCTTTTCTTCGAGTTGAGCGTAATGCCCGGTTACCACATAGTCGCAGCCCATGGCCAATGCAGCTTCCAGCAGCGCACCGAATTTCAGCCGCCGGTTGCACACCACACAGGGATTGGGGGTCAGACCTGCCTCGTAGCAACGCACGAAATCCTCCATGACCTCCTGCTGAAACGCCCGGGTAAAATCCAGTACCTGAAAGGGCATATCCAGCCGTTGTGCCACTGCCCGCGCATCTTCCGCATCGCCGGAAGCGGACTCCAGAAGGCGCATGGTGGCACCGATACAATGGATCCCCTCCTGCTGGGTCAGATAGGCTGCCACGCTGCTGTCCACGCCGCCGCTCATGGCGATCATTGCTTTTTGTGCCATAAGGTCACCTCCCTTGAAAAATCATAACTGTATGGTATCACATCGGCTGGGTTTTTGCAATGAATTTCGTGCATTTGCATATGGGTAATATCTGGTATTTCCAACAATTACCAGTAAATTCGGTAAAGTTTTACGAAAATGGCGGACACTTTGGAAAAATGGGAAATTCCGGTTGCAAACAGAGAGCTTTGCTGGTATAATATATGATAAGATTCTGTGCGTAGGAGGGCATTGCGAATGAAAAAACGGATATTTGTCACCGCAATGACGGTGATTTTGATGCTCAGCTTTTTCTCGCTTTTTGCGTTTGACGCCAATGCTGCCTCAGATATGAAGGCAAGCCAGGCGTGTATAGAGATGATACAGGGATCGGAGGGCTTCCGCGCCATACCTTACTGGGACTACAGCCAGTGGACGGTTGGCTTCGGCTCGGAATGCCCGGCAGAGCACCTGGACCGTTACAAAAAAGAGGGCATTCCTGTGGAGGAAGCGGAGGCGCTCTTTGCCCAGCATCTGGCCCGGTTTGAACGGGCGGTCAATAAGTTTATTGACACCCATGGCCTGACCCTTTCGCAGCAGCAGTTTGACGCACTGGTGTCCTTTACATACAATCTGGGCTCCAGTGCCTTGAGTAAAACCTCTTATACCATTGTCGATGCGGTTTTGAACGGTGCCACGGAGAATGAACTGATCTATGCCTTCAGCATCTACTGCATGGCTGGCGGCGAGTTCCAGCCCGGCCTGATGCGCCGCAGAATGGCCGAAGCCAATATGTACCTCAATGGCGAATACAGCGAGTATGCGCCCGAGAGCTACTGCTATGTCCACTATAATGCCAATGGCGGCGTGCGCGATGCCAGCGCCCAGGGCTACGATTCCAATCTGGCGGCAGTTCCGCTGTCCAGACCCACCAAGGAGGGCTATACCTTTGTTGGCTGGTACACCAAGGCTGAGGGCGGCGTAAAGGTCACCAACCTGGATGAAACCCACCACGGCATGACTCTGTACGCCCACTGGGAAAAGGGCGAAACACAGGTCGAGGAGCCCACTGTGCCCACCCAGGGCATCAAAGTTACGGTCACGGGCTCTGTTGTGCACGTGCGCAGCGGCCCCGGTATGAACTATGGCATCACCGACGATGTTTATGCCGGTGAAACCCTGACCATCACCGGCACCACCCAGGCCAACGGAATGCTTTGGGGCAAGTTCAGCGGCGGTTGGATCTGCCTGGATCATACAAACTATTTCGACATCGTATCTAACGGCAATCAGAAGCCGGATGACCAGGAAACCCTGCAATTGCCGGCCTATGCCACGGTAATCGGTTCCGATGGCGCTTCGGTTCATAGTGGACCCCATTCCACCTACCCCCAGCAAAAGACCCTGTCCAAGGGCAAGGTGATCCTCATCGAGGAGTATAAGCACTTTGCGGGTCAGGATTGGGTTCGCTACGAGGGCGGCTGGGTCAGACTCAACAGCGCTTTGCTGATCCACGATGAAAATACCTTGGCACATACCTTCTCCGCAACCACTACCGATACCCTGGTGGTTCGCAGCAAACCCGGCACCGGTAACAGCAAGGTAACGACCCTGGACAAGGATACCACCGCTACGGTATATGCTGTTGCTTATGTGGACGGCGCGCTGTGGGGACGTGTGGAAAAGGGTTGGGTAAACCTGACCTATACAAACTTCAATGCCGAAAAGCTGAACCAGTATCAGAACCATATTTTTGGCGATTGGTACAGCACCGAGGCTTCCACCTGTGTCAGCCATGGCACAGACCGCCGGGACTGCCTGTACTGCGATCACTACGAGACCCGTGAAGCAGAGTTGGGTGATCACCGCTTTGACAATTGGGTCGTGCTGCTCTCGCCTGGCTGTACCGCCGAAGGACAGGAGCAGCGCAGCTGCACGCTGTGTGATCACAGCGAAACCAGAGCCATTTCCGCAACCGGTCACACTATGACCGCGTGGACGGTGATCAAGGAAGCCACCTGCACCGATGGCGGTCAGGAACAGCGCAGCTGTGAAACCTGTGGCCATAAGGAAACCAGAGACATTGCGGCGCTGGGCCACAGCTTCAGCGCATGGTATGAAACCAAGGCACCCACCACGGAGGAATCCGGACAGGAACAGCGTGACTGCCAGATCTGCGGTCACAGCGAGACCCGGGAAATTGCCCCCACTGATCACAGCTTCGGTGATTGGTATGCGACCCAGGAGCCCACCTGCACCCAGCAGGGCGTGGAGCGCCGGGATTGCAAGGACTGTGATCACTACGAGGAGAGGGAAGTGGAAGCACTGGGCCACAGTCTGGGCCAGTGGACGGTAACCACAGCACCCACCTGTACCGAGCCGGGCGAGGAACGGCGTACGTGCCAGCGCTGTGACCATTATGAGGGACGGCCTTTGGATTCCCTTGGCCACAGCTTTGGAGACTGGTATGAATCCGTTGCGCCTACCGTAGAAGAATACGGGCAGGAGCGGCGTGACTGCGCAAACTGCAGCCATTACGAAACAAGGCAGACGGACAAGCTGCCTGTTCCCACCGTTACCAGGATCTATGCCACCATCACCTGTAATGCCCTGCGCATCCGCAGCGGCCCCGGCACCGGTTATAAGCAGGTAGGCCGCTATTTTGAAGGCGAAATAGTGGAGATTCTGGAGACCCAAATGGTGGATGACAAAGAGTGGGGCCGCACAGAGGATGGCTGGATCTGTTTGACCGGCTACACCACGTTGGAGATTGTACAGGAGGGCCACGCCAGCCACACCTACGGCGATTGGTACGTGGCGCAGGCAGCGACCTGCACCGAAAACGGTCAGCGCCGCCGGGATTGCACCGCCTGCGATCACTATGAAGCCGAAGAAATCGCAGCGACCGGACACAGCTTCGGTCAGTGGTATGAATCCATTGCTCCCACCACTACTTCTTACGGTCAGGAGCGCCGGGACTGCGCAAATTGCGATCACCACGAAACCCGGGAAACCCCCATGCTGGAGGTGGAACTGGTGACCAAGGTGTATGCCACCATCACCTGTGATTATTTGACCATCCGAACCGGCGCCGGTTCCAGCTATAAGCGGATCGGCAAGATCTACAACGGTGCCCGGGTAGAGATTCTGGAACAGGTGACCAAGAATGGCGTTGTTTGGGGTCGCACCACCACCGGCTGGATCTGGCTGACAGGGTATGCCACCCTGGAAACCGTGACGGAGGAAGTACCGGCCACTGCGCCTGTTCTCATGACAGTCAATGCCGATTCGCTGACTGTCCGGGTAGCGCCCGGCACCAGCAACAAAGCCTGCGGCTATCTGTATACCGGTGCCCAGGTGCTGGTATTTGAAACCAAAACGGTCAATGGCGCCCTTTGGGCCCGCACCGACTTCGGCTGGGTCATGGCCAAGTATTTACAGTAATATGAAAAGCACCGCCATCCGGCGGTGCTTTTTCTTTATGGTTGCGAAAAAGGAAAAATACTGGTATACTATGTAAAATAGATAAAGGAGAGAAACCTATGAATTGGATTTGGATCGTTTTGATTCTGCATTTTCTGGGCTTTGCCTATCGGCTGGCGCTCCATATTGTCAGCTACCGCTCTGCCGGTAATCCCACCCCTGCCAACGTGGCGGATGTATATGATACGGAAACCTACCAAAAATGGAAGGCCTATAGTGCGGAGAAAAACCGACTGAGTGTTGTATCCACTGTGGTCAGCTTCCTCGTGCTGCTGGTTCTGCTGCTGACTCGTGCCCACGTGGCCTTTGCATCCTTGTTCCCTGCAGATCCTTGGATGCAGATGCTCTCTGTGATCCTGCTGCAGACCTTGGCAGAACTGGTACCGGATGTGATCTTCAGCTATATTAACACCATGGTCATCGAGGAGAAGTATGGCTTCAACCGCTGCAGCATGAAGACCTTTGTAACCGATCAGATTCGTGGTTTGCTGCTGGGTCTTGTGCTGAGCTTTGGTCTGATGAGCGCCCTGTGTGCGCTGCATATGGCCATGGGCGATTGGGTAGTGGTGCTGTTTACCGGTGTGCTGTTTGCGTTTACGCTGGTGGTATCCTTCCTCTATCCCATCTTCAGTCGCATTGGCAATAAGTTTGTGCCCCTGGAAGAAGGGGAGCTGAAGGATCAGCTCATGGCGTTGCTTGACAAGCATGGCTACAAGGTCAAGGCCATCGAGGTGATGGATGCTTCCCGCCGCACCACCAAGCTGAATGCTTATTTTACCGGCTTTGGCAAAATGAAGACCATTGTTCTCTTCGATAATCTGCTGAACGCCATGTCTGCTGATGAAATTTGCGCCGTCTTTGCGCATGAGTTGGGCCATGGAATTAACAAGGATGTGCTGAAAAACCAGATTTTGAACTTAGTGAATCTGTTTACCATGTCTGTGGTGGTGTGGCTGACGGTGAAATTCACCGGCATGCATACAGACTTCGGTTTTGCGGCCGTTAACTATGGCTTTGCCTATATTCTCATGGGCATCGGATTGGGTCTTGTGCAGCCCCTGCTGGGCCTGCTGATCAATGCCCGCAGTCGCAAGGCAGAATACCGTGCCGACCGCCAGGCGGTGCAGGAGGGCTACGGTGAGGCTCTGGTGGAGGCTTTGAAGAAACTGAGCCGGGATAACTTTGCCCATCTTTCTCCCGATCCTGCCCTTGTGGTGCTGGAATATAGCCACCCGCCCCTGAGCCAGCGTATTGCTGCTATTGAGAAAGAATTAAAGGAATAATGGGTAGGGGATTGAAATGAAAAGAGCAACCTTATTGTGTGTTCTCATCAGCGCAATACTGCTACTGTCAGCTTGCGGCAAGCAGAATGACACCACTGCGCCTATACCTACGGAACCTGCGTTTTCCTCTGTGAACATCAATATGGATGAAATTGTGTTCCACAAGGAGAATATTTCACTAATCGAGTCTGAGGGTGGTTTTGGCGCCGTCTACGGTATGAGTAAGGATATGGAGGTTACCCAATATGATGGGATAACCTATGCCTTTGAAACCAGTATTTCTTTGGATGAAAGAAAGAACTGTATGGAGGCAACCAAAACTATCTTGGACAGAATTGGAACCAGCCAAAGTATCCAAATCAACATATATACTGCATTGAGCTATCGCTATACATTTGTTAATGAAGCGGTGGTATACACCTATGTGCAGGATTGGCAGAGCGTGGACTATACATGTGCCGTTCTCTACGGTTTGTTCGGTGAATACTGCAATTACGGTCTGATTTATGGTTATGCCAATTATCTCTGTAACGATCTTTACGGATTTCCGTTGGATATTTTGGACGCGGGGTGGGGTTATCACGGTAATATGGATGCCTTAGACCTTACCCTGCATTGTTTCCGCAGTGAATTTGTGGACGAGGAAACGATTCAAAGCGTTCAGCGCGTCGCAAATACCTTTGTGAACCACTATCTCGGCGAGAAGGGCGCATATGCATTCCAAATCCTTTTGCGCAACAGCGGAAATTCGGAAAACGTGGAGCTGTTCGTCCAAACGCTGGCCCAATTTTATGCGGACAACGGAATTGATCATACCCCCACCAACATTCTCTACCGCCTGGGCGGCAAAAGCTATGATTATATCGTAAAATGCCCCTATGCGGTGATGTATATCGAAGAGGACTGGTTCGACGCGAATAAGGACTTGTGTCCCTATACCTATGATAATTTTCTGCATGAAAATTATACGGATGTCAGAGCCTTCTTTACGATCAATATCCGGCAGATGGAGCAGTATCAGGAATTGTTTGCGTTGGACACCTATAACCACGATCTGGATATTTTCTTTACCAACTATTCCGGTGTGAAGTATTCCTACTATAACGGCATTGCCCATGTGATGGGCATATATAATACGGCTTCCTTTATGCATGAATATATTCATGCATTGACATTTGGTGCCAATATACAGGAGGCGTGGGCAGGGGAAGGCTTTGCAAGGTATTATTCTTACAGATACGATTATTACGGAAATGCTATGAGCACGGTGGACTATAACAGCGCGCCGGAAATAACAAAATACCAGTATATCCACGACTTTAAGCGTAAAATTGATCGTGATATCGATATGGCTCAGGATTATGCTGAATTACAGCATATTACAGCCTATGTGAATGGTTTTGACGATCCAAATGATGGCGATGGCTACACCGCCGGTGCTTCCTTTATCGATTATTTGATTTCCAGATTGGGAGAAGAAAAAGTTATTGAGATTATTTGCAAGACCCATGACTTCGGAGAATATACATATGAGGAGCTGGTAGCCGATTGGAATGCCTTCCTCCAGGAAAACTATTCCGAATATCATAAAATCAGATAAGAGACTATCGTCCCACTCAAAATAAAGAAAACCCAGAAGCCGAGGCTTCTGGGTTTTGCAATATCCAAAGTAAGAAATCAGCGCTTGGAGAACTGAGGAGCGCGACGGGCGGCCTTCAGACCGTACTTCTTTCTTTCCTTCATTCTGGGGTCACGGGTCAGGAAACCGGCGGCCTTCAGAGTGGCGCGGTACTCGGCGTTCAGGCCCAGCAGAGCGCGGGAGATGCCGTGACGGATAGCGCCGGCCTGGCCGGAAACGCCGCCGCCCGCGCCGGTAACAACAACGTCGACCTTGCCGACCATGTCGGTGGTGACCAGGGGCTGACGGACGATCAGCTTCAGGGTCTCCAGACCGAAGTAGTCATCCATCTCGCGACCGTTGATGATGATGGAGCCGGTGCCGTTCTCGTAGACGCGGACGCGTGCAACAGAGGACTTACGACGGCCGGTGCCGTAAAAATACTTCTTCTTGCTCTCGTACATACTAAGTTACCTCCAATTACAGGGTCCAGGCTTCAGGCTTCTGAGCAGCGTGGGGATGCTCGGCACCCTTGTACAGGTGCAGGCGGGTCATGCAGTTGCGGCCGGTGGCGTTCTTGGGCAGCATACCCTTAACAGCCAGCTCCATAGCGTAGTCGCTGCGCTTTTCCATCATGACGCGAGCCTTGGTTTCCTTCAGGCCACCGATCCAGCCGGTAACACGGTAGTAGGACTTCTGATCCAGCTTCTTGCCGGTCAGGATAGCCTTGTCGGTGTTGATGATGATGACATTGTCGCCGCAGTCAACGTTGGGGGTGAAATCGACCTTGTGCTTGCCGCGCAGCAGGTTAGCAGCCTCGACAGCGGTGCGGCCCAGGGGCTTACCGGCAGCGTCGATGACGTACCACTTACGCTCCAGGGTCTCCTTCTTCAAAAAAGTAGTGGACATATTCTTTCCTCCGAAAGTAATTTATTTTGACAAATTTGATTGATTGGAGTACAATACTCCTAAACAGCTTGTTCTTTATATCACACACAAATTCAAATGTCAACAACTTTTTTCGGAATTTTTGTCAAACATAGAACAAACTCTTAAAAGCTCGCAAATACTCGCAAATGCTATCAAATACTCACTTGCGATTTTTGCAATATTTCGGAGGAAACGAAACAATGCAGAAGCTTTTGGGCCTGATGCGCCGCTGCATCGACGATTACGATATGATCCGCGAAGGCGACCGCATTGCCGTTGGCGTGTCCGGCGGCAAAGATAGCCTTGTTTTGCTGCAATTACTGGCTTATTTGCGGAAGTTTTTCAACAAAGCCTATACTCTGGATGCCATTACCATTGATATGGGTCTTGGCATGGATTACAGCGGCATCGCTGCTCTCTGCGAAAGGCTGGAGGTGCCTTACCACATCGTCAAAACCGAGATCGCGCCCATCATTTTTGAACACCGCCAGGAGAAGAATCCCTGCTCCCTGTGCTCCAAGATGCGCCGCGGCGCTCTGAACCAGGCAATTTTGGATCTGGGCTTCAACAAGCTGGCATTGGGACATCACTATGATGACGCGGTGGAAACCTTTGTAATGAATCTGCTGTTTGAGGGACGCATCGGCTGCTTCCAGCCGGTGACCAACTTAGACCGCACCGGCATTATCCAGATCCGTCCCATGCTCTATATCCACGAAAAGACTGTAGACAATTTCGCCAGGCGCATGGGGCTGCCGGTGACGGAAAACCGCTGCCCTGTGGACAAGAATACCAAGCGGGAAGAGGTCAAGCAGCTGGTCTACGATCTGAGCCAAACCTACCCGGATCTGAAGGAGCGTATTTTCGGCGCCATGCAGCGCTACCCCCTGGACGAGTGGGGCCCCCAGGGCCGCTATAAAAGACCGAAGGAGCAGGACGATGATTAACAAAGCAATGGAATATGCCAGGATGATCTTTGCCGGGGACGCATCCGGTCACGATTTTGACCACACATTGCGGGTATTTCATATGGCGACCCGATTGGCAAAAGAAGAGGGGGCAGACCTGCAAATTGTCCAGCTGGCTGCGCTGCTTCACGATGTGGATGATCGAAAACTTTCTCCGGAAACCTACGAAGGAAAACTGCGGGCAGTAGCTTTTTTGAAAGAAAATGGTGTAGATGAAGCAGGGATCGAAAGCATCCTTGATATCATTTCCCGTATCTCATTTTCCGCACACTTTGCGCCTCCGGAAACCATCGAAGGCAAATGCGTTCAAGATGCGGATCGGCTGGATGCTATGGGGGCAATCGGCATTTCCAGAGCCTTTGCCTATGGCGGTAGCCGTGGAAGGAGAATGCATGATCCGGAGCGTATGGACCGCACAACTACAATAGAGCACTTCTATGATAAATTACTGCTGCTCAAAGAATCTATGCACACAGCGACGGGCCGTCAACTGGCCCAGGAGCGTGATCAATTTATGAGAAACTACTTGGAGGCGTTCTACGCAGAGTGGAACGGTCTTCGCTAGAAAGGAGCCAGTTATGAGCAAACCCATTATTGCCATCATGTATGATTTTGACAAGACCCTGTGCACCCGGGATATGCAGGAATACACCTTCATTCCCAGCATCGGCATGGAGCCCCACGAATTCTGGAACCACACCTCCGAAGTAGCCGCGGAAGAAACCATGGACAATATTCTGACCTATATGTACTGCATGGTGGAAAAATCCATCCAAAGCGGCACACCCTTGACCCGGGAATCCCTGGTCGCCTGCGGTAAGGATATTGAGTATCATCCCGGCGTGGAAGGCTGGTTCGATCGCATTAACCGCTACGCCAGTGAAGCCGGGGTGGAGGTGGAGCACTATGTGCTGTCGTCTGGTCTGAAGGAGATCATCGAGGGCACATCCATCGCCAAGTATTTCAAGCGGATCTATGCCTGCGAGTTCCTCTACAGGGACGGTCAGGCCTACTGGCCCAAAATGGCGGTCAACTACACCAATAAGACCCAGTTTGTCTATCGCATCAACAAGGGCGTGCTGGACATCAATAACGACACCGATCTGAACAATTCCCGTCCGGACTCGGAAAAGCGGGTATTCTTCAGCAATATGATCTATATCGGTGACGGTCTGACGGATGTGCCCTGCATGAAGCTGGTCAAACAGTCCGGCGGCCACTCCATCGCCATCTATTCCCAAGGCCAGCAGCACAAGGCATCGCCTCTGCTGAAGCACGAACGGGTGGACTGGATGTTTGAGGCGGATTACCGGGAAGGCAGTGAACTGGACCGTACCATGAAGCTGCTGCTGGAGCAGCTGGCCTACTTCAACAAACTCAAGGGCCTGAACGAGAATCAGAAAAAGGAATTTGTGTAAGAGAAAAACAGGCAAAAGGGAAGTGCCGGATAAGAAAGTGATCGTAGGGGTGATTTGTGAATCGCCCCTACGATTTTCGTTTATTCGATTAGCAAATAGTGATCAAACTGTTGCAAAATGTATAGCATATTCTTCGGCAACCGTTCCCGGCACGCCTGCTTCAATTCCTCGGGTACGCCATAGAAGCCTTCCGCGATGGAACCGGCGATACAGGTCAGCGTATCGCAGTCGCCGCCCAGAGATACAGCGGTGCGGATGACATCCTCGAAGGATTCGCCATCCAGGAAGGCTGTGATGGCCTCTGGGACGGTTTCCTGGCAAGATTCCACATGGTGATAGCCGGGGCGGATCTCATCACAGGTACGGCTCAGATCGTAGTGGAATTGATCCTCAATATATGCCTTGATCTCATCCTTGCTGCTGCCGGTACGAGCCAAGAAGATAGCAGATGCGGTGGCTTCTGCGCCCTTAATGCCCTCAGGATGATTGTGGGTTACCTCGGCGGAAAGCCGGGCCATGCGGCGAACCGTTTCCAAATCGTCATACAGCCACGCCACGGGAGATACCCGCATGGCGCTGCCGTTACCATAGCTATTGTAGGGTCTCGGATCCTTTGAGCGCAACCACTGACGGAACATCCCTCCGTAGCCAGCATCGGGGTAAGCTTTCCCGTATTTTTGCATACTGTATATGAGCCGCTTGCGCAACCATGTCGCATCCGCATCCGGGTGCGCCAACAAAAATGCTTCCGCCACCGCAATGGTCATTACGGTATCATCCGTAAAGTAGGATTCCTTGGAAAATAGAGGAAAGTCTTTGCTTTTATTGCCCCGGTCAAACTCGTAGGGGCTGCCGATGATGTCGCCCAAAATCGCTCCGTACATATTATTACCCTCTCTTCTTGTAGTCTTCGTCGATGCTGCGCTTCCACTCAGCGCTCATGGGTCTGGAGGCCCGGACAGAGCAAACTGCCTCGCTGACGGCCTCATAGATCACAGCCGTACCCTTGTGATCGGCATGGTAGTTGGCGGCGCGGTCTGCGTCGATGCCAAAACGGGCGGCTTCCTTGGCTGCATCGATGTTTGCGCCCAGGAACAGGAACTCCCAACCGTATTTTTCTTTCTGCCGCTCGATCATGGCTTTCAGCCGGTCATAGGAATACTTGCGGCTGGCGTTCTCCATACCGTCGGAGGTGATGACGAACAGAGTTTTCTCCGGGCGATCCTCTTCCCGGGCGTACTTGTGGACATTGCCGATGTGGTGGATGGCGCCGCCAACCGCATCCAGCAGGGCGGTGCAACCACGGACATAATACTCCTTGCGGGTCATAGGCCCGATCTTCTGAATGTCCACCCGGTCGTGGATCACCTCGCTGACATTGTCGAATAGCACCGTGCTGACCAATGCCTCGCCGGGTTCGCCCTTCTGCTTTTGGATCATGGCGTTGAAGCCGCCGATGGTGTCATCCTCCAGGCCGGCCATAGAACCGCTGCGATCCAGGACAAATACGATCTCAGTCAAATTCTTCTTCATAAAAATACCTCCTATAATGTGTCACTCGTAGGGGCGATTCACGAATCGCCCGTTGCTTACACCCACATTATAGGAGGTTTTTTATTTCATTTGGTCAACTGCCAGGGGACTTTTATGTGTCGTTCCTCACAAATTCATTAAATCTACGCAGCGCATTGATTACTGCCCGATGTGATTTATTACCCAACTCTTCTTTGGCTCCCCCTTGATCATATAACAGTACCACTTGTTCTATCCGCGTTCCGAGTATTTCCCAGTTAACACTTTCCCACTCGCACACGCGGTCTATGCGTTTGATGTAGTCATAGACTGTACTCGGATTACCACTTGGCGTTAACTCAGAGTAGCCTTTTGTCAAAAGGTAATTCCTGAATCGTTCTTTCATCTAAAACTCCTTTTCGCTTATTCATCCTGTGTGTTTTCCAAAATTGCTATTGCCTTGTGATACTTCTCTGCTCGTTTCAGCGCACGTGCATCCACATAATCCAGTCTTGTCAAATCGCTGTTATGCCGCAGATCCGCCAGTTTGACTGCCCGGGCAATAGGATTATCTTTCAGCCGCGCGACATATTCCAGATATGGCGTGCCATCGTCATGGGTCAGTAGCCGCAGCGCGTCCAGTACTTCCTCTGGAAATCCCATTTCCCGCAGGTCTGTGAAGGTGTAGGGCGTATCCTCCACCACATCGTGCAGCAGTGCCGCTATGGTGGTCAGCTCGTCTGTCATTTGCTCTGCCAGGTGGAAGGGGTGAAAAACATAGGGCAGACCACTCTTATCCACCTGCTCCTTATGGGCCGCAAAGCACAGCTTCATTGCTTTTTTCGTCAGTTCTGTGTAGATCATTCTTTACCTCCTAACAGGCTCTGATCAAATTCATACAGCACTGTATTGATTTCCACCACATTATACATTTTGTGTTCAATATGGTAGCGGATGATCAGGTCGAATTTGCTGCTATTCGTCAGTGCATACCCCGCTCTGCCAATCAGGTCTTTGGTAGCTTCCAAATCCAGCTCCAGCGCAAGGGCCAGGGCGATGGCCGTGGGCTTGGTGGGTTTGTAGTTGGGGTTGTTGCGGATTTTGGAGAAATGCTGCTTAGTCAGCAGGGCCTTCTTGTAGATTTCCGAATCCTTCTTGCCGGTCTGGTCGATCAGCTTGAGCAGGGTTTCGGTGAAGCCGGCATCAGCCTGCTTCAGCATATCCTCCAAAGAAGCGGCTTTTGTTGCAGCCATGGGCGCGCAGGGCGCGGCCATGCGCGATTCGCGGATCTGCATATCCCGGCGGCGACGGCTGCGGCTATATTCTTCCTCGACCTCATACATAGCCTGCTGGTAGGTATCCACATAATTTTGATCTATGTAGCTGGCAACGCCCTGAAACAGCTGCTCCGACAGCTTGAAGGCCTTGCGGTCAAACACCACCAGGTAGATCTGCATTTCATGTTCCAACAGGAAGCTGCTGAAGGCGGAAATGGCAATCTGCAAGGCCTTGTCCTTAGGAAAGCCATAGTTGCCCGTTGAAATCAGCGGGAAAGCGATAGATTGGCAGTTGTGCGCCAAAGCAAGCTTCAAGGAATTATCGTAGCAGTTGCGAAGTAAAGCTTCCTCGCCATAGCTGCCGCCATCCCACACCGGACCCACAGTATGAATGACATACTTGGCATCAAGTCCGTAGCCGTAAGTGATCTCAGCACTGCCCATCAGCATATTACCGATTTTTTGCCGTGCTGCCAACAACAGAGGTCCAGCCTTTTCATGGATCGCCGAATCCACACCCGAACCAATTACAGGCTTGGGATTGGCGGTGTTCACAATGACATCCACGGTCATTTTCGCTATATCGTTTCTTACAATTTCAAAAGGCATGGCATTTCCTCCTTTGGGACAGCATGGTGTTGACTTCGTTATTTAGGCGGCTGCGGCAAATGATCGAAGTCTGGCATATGTATTATGCTTACTATTTTACGGCATCTGGGAAAAACAGTCAAGCCCGGACTATTTTTACACCAGCCTGCTGACAGGTGCCGGCCTTTCAAATCCCCCTCTATCAAAAAAGAACCACACCATTCGGTGTGGTTCTTTTTTGGCAAATGACCCTAATTTTAATACAAATACACCCCCTTTTGAGCAAGGGGGGTGCAAAGTTATTTTAGGAGGTGCATTTTTAGGATAAGGGGGTGCAAATCATTTCACTATACACCGATAAGTATTCCAATCGTAAATATCGTATTGTTTTTGCGTTCTTAACAATCTTGAGATTAGCCCCTTGGGTTTATTGATTCGTTCCATTGCTTTATCGAAACCGCTTCGTCCAAATGCATCGTCATCATCGTTCAGATCAAAACAAGCATCCCCAAGCCAAGTTCTCTTCTTGAGGTCGTTTGCAATAATTACAACGAACTGGCCGCTTTGAATCTCCTTTATGCGATCTAACAAATCGTCAGCAAGCATTTCTTTGTTATAATCAAACATTTCAAAACTATAACTGCCAAACCACAGTTCTTCAAAATGAAAGGTGATATCAACGGCATTGAACTGGAGTTCAATATCGTTTCTTCCATTATTGCTTCGAATGATCAAGGCAATGACTTTACAAGTTTTTGCATTTTTCGTATAAGGGAACATTGACACATGGCGCCAATATGCTGTTTCATTTTCAAATTCGCGCACATCGAAAACAATGTTGTTTTCCGATAACAGAATCTTCACGTCGTTCAATGTCATATAATCACCACCTTGAACAAATTATATCATAATTTGTTATGATTTTCAATGATATATCGCTTGCACGATATGATATACGGCAAAGCCGTATGATATACTTGCTACGCAAGTATGATATAATATCCGTTCCGCCATATGCCGAAGGCATATATCATCCACC
>JAZRBW010000013.1:0-24335 GCA_045635305.1 Faecousia sp.
TCGTTTCGCATGGTTTCTATAACCTGTCGCTTAAACTCTCCTGTGTATCGTTTGTTTGGTACTCCTTTTGGCATAGAAAAACACCCCGTTTCTTAGTACAAGTATTATATCATACTTGTCTAACAAATGGGGTGCAATTCACATATGCCCGCCGCCTGATTTTTGCTTTACCTGTGGATATACATCCGGGTCATATCCGGTTCGCCGTCGCCCTGCACCATGCACAGGAACTCCCAGCCGTAGCGCTCATAAAAGCCGGTATGATCGGTCACCAGATAGGCAGGAGAAATACCCTTGGCGCGCAGATCTGCCACTGCCATATCCAGCAGCTTTCCGGCAATACCCTGACAGCGGTGGCTTTCTTCCGTGTATACGGCGCAGATGTTGGGGGTCAGATCGGGCCGGTCGTGGAAGTCATTTTCGATGACACCCAGGCCGCCCACGATTTGACCATTATCCAGGCACATAAACCAGCCCAATTCGGTTTCCCGGTTCAGGTAGGCTTCCATGCACTCCAGATAGGCTTCCTTGGGGACGCCCCACTTGCTGTGGAACCAGTTTGCGGCCATGTCCATCAGTTCGGGTTTTTCCCGGAGTGAAATGTAGTGATATGCGGTCATTGCAAGCACCATCCTTTTTGGTTTTCTTTATACTATCACAGATCATCCAGGAAAGCTATCCCCATCCTTTTTTATGAAGCGAGGACAAGAATTTTTCTGAATAAACTTCGCGATTGAAAATCCTGTCAAATTGCCGTATATTACAGGGTGGAATCCCGAACAAAGGAGGATCTGCATTTTGATTCGTTATGTAATGGTTGCATAAGCGCAGGCTATGCAAGAAACAGAATACTGACTTTGTATAGCCGTTGCGCTTCCTTAGAAGCAAATTCATGAAGGAGGCAACCGTGAGCTATATAAAAGCAGAAGAGATCCTGCCGGAGGAGCTGATCCGTCAAATTCAGGAGTATGCCGATGGCGTATACATCTACATCCCCCGAAAACCGGGAACCCGGCACGCCTGGGGACAGGAAACGGACTATAAAGCCGAGCTGAAAGCCCGGAATGACCGTATCCGCAGTGACTATGCCGCAGGCGAAAGTGTGCCTGCACTTAGCCGAAAATACCACCTGTCTGAAAAGAGCATCCGCAGGATTCTGCAAAATCAATAAGCATGGAGCCGGGAGCAATCCCGGCTCAAACTTTTCAGTTTAGCAAAAACGGAAATGTTATTCTCCAATTTGTATGCTATGATTTTCTCGTAGCTACGAAGTCGAAGGAAAGGGGGGCAAGATGGATAATCGAGCCATGATCCAAAAGAGTCTTGACTATATCGAAGAGAACCTAAAAACGGAAATCACCGCCGCAGAGCTGGCAGAAATGGCGGGTTTTTCACTGTTTTACTACTACCGGCTGTTTCAGCAGGCCACGGGTATGCCGGTGATGCAGTACATCCTGCGACGCAGGCTGCTCCACGGAATCTATGCCATCAAAGAGGGTAGCACAAAAATCGACGCAGCACTTTGGTATGGCTTTGATACCTACGCCGGATTCTACAAAGCTTTCTGCCGGGAATTTGGTGCCACGCCCTCCGCGTTTTTGAAATCCTGCCGGGCTAAGCGGCCTTACAGGATCGACCTTACTAAGGAGGAACACATGACCGTAACACATAAAAAAGCCGCCCAGATCCTGCAGGCATGGAATCTGGACAGCGAAACAATCACCGATATCTACTATGACGGCACTGGCAACAAGAACGACAGCGCCTGCTATGTGGGTGAGGAATTTGTGCTGAAGTACACTGCCAATCTGGGCAGGCTGAAAAATCATATTGAGGTGTCCAAAGCGTTAGACAGCATCGGACTGCTTTCTGCATCCCCGGTGGAAACCACCGATGGGCGAGAATATGTCCAGGACGGCGAGCTGTATTTCTATGTCACCAAGCGGCTGTCGGGAACCCAAATGGTTTCCCACAGCTTTAGCGACGGCGATGCCCGATTCGTGGGCGAGATCATCGGGCAGCTCCATCTGGCACTGAGCAAGATTGACGACTGCATCAGCGAAGCAGACCTGCTGACACCTGTCAGGGATTGGGCGCTGCCGGGCACAAAGCAGGTCCTTGGCTTGACCGATGATTTCTGCAAAGAATATCTGGACACCTTCGCAAACCTGTATCCTAAGCTGCCCCGGCAGATCATCCACCGGGATCCCCATCCGGGCAACATCATTTGCGATCAGGATCAGTGGGGCTTCATCGACTTCGATTTGGCGGAACGCAATGCCCGGATCTACGACCCCTGCTATGCGGCTACGGCGGTGCTGTCTGAAAGCTTCGGCAAGGATAACGATCTGTGGCTGGAGGTCTACCGCAATATCCTCTGCGGTTATGACAGCGTGGCACATCTGACGCAGGAGGAACGCAAGGCTATTCCTTATGTGATCCTCGCCAACCAGTTCGTTTGTGTGGCATGGTTTGCCGGGCAGGACAAGTATGCAGAGCTGTTTGAAATCAATAAAAAGATGACCCTCTGGCTGATTGACCGCTTTGAGGAGCTGAAAAGCATCTGAAAATACGCGCCGGGACTTGTCTGACAAGTCCCGGCGCGTATTATTTGCCATTATTCCGCTATTGACATATAACAAAGACAGCGTCGGCAGACTGCAGTAAGGTTTGCTTTATACTGCGGTAATGGTCATGCCATCCGTTTCCTGGTTTTTCCCTGGATCTTGGTCAATTCATAACGCTCGTCGCACGAGTCTTTGGCGCTGACTGCCGCTTGACGGATGGACAGACCGATGCAGGCAGAAATGGCGATGACCAGCGCAATGATGCCGACCAGAACATTTCTGCCTACGGATCTGCAGATACACCGCAGCGCATTTTTGATGATGTACCTAGAATGTGCCTCCTAGGGTTGTTTTCCCCGATATGATAGCATTGTGGACTAAAGCGGTACGAAAGAAAAAAGGAACCGGTGAAGGTTCCTTTTTCTGAAATTACAGGGTGATGCGGAAGCCGATATGCCGGTCATCCTTCTGGTAGGCTGTGATCTGTCCCCGATGCTTTTCTGCAATGGCTTTGGCCATGGAAAGGCCGATACCGTAGCCGCCGGTGAAGGTGCGAGACTTATCGGCCCGGTAGAATCGGTCAAAGAGCCGGTGCAGCTGCAGCTCCCCAACGGCTGCGTAGGTATTTTCCACGGTGAGGATCACGTGCCGCTGACGGCGCAAGGATACGGTAATTTCACCGTCTGGGTCGCAGTATTTGATGGCGTTATCCAGGAGAATTCCCAGCAAACGGCGCAAAAGTCCATCATCGCCCCGTAAAGAAATGCCGTCGGCAATCTGCGCTGTCAGCGCTTTACCGCGATGCAATGCCAGCGGTTCAAATTCCGAAACGGTTTGCGCCACCATCCGGCTGAAATCGATGGAAGATAAGGTGATATTTTGCCGTTCCTCATCCATGCGCGACAGGGCTACCAGCTGGTTGACCAGCTCTGTCATGCGGTAGCCTTCTGCCCGGATGTCGTCCAGCCATTCATTTTCTCCCAGCTCCTCCCGGGCAATATCCAGGTTTGCCAAAATGAGGGTCAGCGGGGTCTTTAGCTCGTGGTTGGCATCGGTAACGAACTGGCGCTGCTTTTCATAGCTTTCCGCAATGGGCTTTACTGCCCGCTTGGACAGTAAAATGATCAATATCAGCACCAAGGCGGCACTGCTGAGTAAAACAATGCCTGCAATGGTAAGCGATTGCATCAGCATGGCCCGGTTGGCACTGCCGTCGACAAATACCACACCTGTGCCAAATTCGTTGGAAAAGACCTTGTAGCGGTAGTTGGACCGCCATCCCCGGGTATCCCGGTTGGTTAGGGCATCCCGGGCGTAGGCGATGGCCTGCTCCTGAGAAATGGCATAGATGGCATCGGTGTGGACGGTCAGAACTTCTCCGGCCGCGTTGAAAAATACGGTGAAATGGCGGGTAGAGTAGGGGGTTTCCGGTGTGATGAAGTCAAATTGCTGGCCGCCGCCGGGAAAGAAACTGCCGGGCTTGTGTCCGGGCTCATTGGGCTGTGGAAATCTGCCGCCGCCTTCGGACACGGAGTCAGCCAGAATGTCCAGCGTTTTGTTGGTGGAGGAGATGCTGAACATCAGGATGGCGGCAAACACCGCTATGACCACCGAAATAACGGAAACGGTGCTGATAATCACAAATTTGCGCTGTAATTTGTATATCATTGGCTGGCCTCCAACAAATATCCGGCGTTGCGTATAAACTTAATGGAAACATTTGCCCCCATGGCATCCAGCTTTTTGCGAATGTTGGAAATATGCACCCATATCACGCTGGTGTCTACATCGGTATCCCACCCCCAAATGTGGGTGATGAGCTGCTCTGCCGTGACGATCATGCCCGGGTGGAGCATCAGCATTTCCAGAACCTGAAATTCCTTGCCGCTCAGGGCCTGGATGCGGTCAGCACAACCCATCTCGTAGGTGGATCTGTTTAGCAGCAGCGTACCGAAACGTAAAATATCGGGGGTGAAGGTATCCTTTCGGCGGAGCATCGCCCGCACACGGGCCAGCAGCTCCTGGGTGGAGAAGGGCTTGGGCAGGTAATCGTCTGCCCCGGCATCCAAACCTTCAATGCGTTGGTGGATCTCCGTTCTGGCGGTCAAAAACAGAGCAGGGGTGGTAATGCCGCCGGCACGCAGCTTTTGCAGCAGCGAAAGACCGTCCATGCCGGGCATCATAATATCCAAAATCAGACCGTCATATTCCCCGGACGCGGCTAAGTCAAAGGCGTCTGTGCCATTGCCTACGCTATCGACAGCGTAATGATTGTGCTGAAAAATATGCACAAGACTTTTCCGCAGCTTTGGATCATCTTCCACAATCAGGATTCGCATATTACCCCCTCCTTCTTTGGGATTACTATAGCATCAATTGTATCTTTTCACAAGAGCAGGTTTTACTGCCAGAACACACCGTTGCTGTCCAATGTCAGGCCTGTAGAATCGGCGGTTTGTATATTGGGGGACGTGCTGCCCAGCACGATGATCATACCGGAAAGAGAGGCCGGTATGCGGACGGTTGCAGTGGTGTTGCCGATGCCTACGATCAGGTATTGATCCTTGACCAAAGACATTTGGGCGGCCTTGCCAATGCTGCTGAAATTGCTGCAGTGGGTGGCTTCACCGGACATACCGCCCCGGGGCATGATGGCTACGACGCAGCCGCCGGAGTAGGTATATCCGTTTTCTGTGTCGATGGCGGAATTCATACCGGAGTTGGAGATCACCACAGTATGCCCGCCGGAGAAAACAATGCCCACATTGGCTGTGCGGCTGTTGGAGTCGATACCGTCACCGGTGCAATAGATATACACCGTACCGCCGGAGATTTCGATGGCTGTGCCGGAGGTGGTGGTTGCGTTGATACCGTCATCTTTGGAGCAGACGGATACATAGCCGCCGCAGATCTGCACCTGATTTCCTTCCAGACCCTCGTAGGCATTGACGATAGTAACGGTTCCGCCCTGAATGGTCAGAGTACCGTCAGCGTGCAGACCGTCATCGTTGCTGTAAACCGTGACGGTTCCGCCCTGGATGGTTATATTTCCCAAAGGGGAAGCCCCGTTTTCCAGGGCAGTATCGTTATTGGCATGGATGGCGTCGTCATAAGCTTTGATACTGACGGTTCCGTCTGTAAGGATGATCTCGTTGGCAGCCTTGATGCCCTTGGTGGAGTAATCGCCCTTGTCGGTATTGCCATCACCGAAGCCACCGGGGCCACCACCGGGGCCGCCGAAGCCGCCCTCCTGGATCTTGGTGGTATAGTTTGTCCACTCATAATAGAGCCCCTGATAGGAATTTGTCAGAGCGAAGGTGTCGCAGCCGCTGTTGGGGGTCAGATAGTCAGACTTGACCAGATAGGCTTCTTCCTGTCCCTGCTGATCTGCTGATTCATAGATGAAGAACTGCTGCTTGGCATACGCCGGCATTTTGGGGTAGGAATAATAGTAATAGCTGGTTCGGCCGCCGGATACCTTGGAGTGGTATTGCGCGTTCACCCAGACAAAGTCGGTTTCGGTATTGTAGTATTTGACGGAGTAATAGTATTTGTCGCTGGTAAAGCGGATGAAGTTGGTATCCGAAGCGGTGTCCGTTACCGTTTGAGAATAATTGGAATATTTATCGGTGAAGATACTGAGGTTGGTGGTGCTGTCCTCGATCACCACATTGTAGGCCGCGTCGATGCCGTCACAGGCGGCATGGAGTTCATGGCTGCCGCCAATGATGGTAACATTGCCCCGCTGGTTTCCTTTTTGGGAAATATCGGAATTTGAGGTCTTGATGCAATCGCCTGCAGCGGCAATCAGCTTTGTAGTGGCGCCTTCGATGGTAACGCTGTCATTGCCCTTCAGGGCGTTATCCAGGCAGGCTACCGTCAAGGTCAGATTTTTTACCTGCAGATCATCTTTGGTGTGGATACCGTTGTTATTTTCGGATACGACGGAAAGCTCTCCCTTGCCGGCGAGTTCCAGATCCACCTCAGCGTGGATCGCACCGGAGAATTGGGTGTCGTCCGCGGCAGGGCGCATATCGTAAATATAGTTCTTTGTGTCTTTCTTTGCTTTCAAGGATACCTCGTCGCCGCCCAGAACGGTGATGGGGTTCGTATCCTTGCAAACAAGGGAAAACCCCTGCAGCTCCAGATCAAACTTGTAGTCATCTTCGATGTCGATGATGATATTGCCCTGGAATGTGCCGGAGATCTGATACACCGTGTCCTCGGAAACGGCGGTAAAGGTAAGGGTGGAACCTTCCAGCTTGTAAGCATTCTTGGTTCCTGAGACCCATGTTACCGTCACAGCTTGGGAAGGTTCCTCAAAATATCCGTCATAGATACCCGAATCCTTCAGATCCTCACCAAAACTGGTGTTGTCATCACCCAAATTGGGTGTGCTGCCCTGGGTTTGCGGCACATACTCGGTGTCGGGGCGATTGTTGGTCGGCATCGCATCTGCGTTCCCGTCGCAGCCTGCCAGCATCAGAAGACACAGCAAAAGTGCGGAAAGTCGTTTCTTCATAACAAACTCCTTCTTGTCACAGCTCCGCCGCAGTGGTTTCCTGCCTGGATACCATGACCTCCAAATTCCCGTTGCGCAGGCGGATGGAATCAATCATTTCCTTTTCCCGGGCGGGATCCAGCAGGGTAATTTCGTAAGTCAGGCGGAACATACTGCCCATATTGGTGGTCTTGACCTGTGAAAGGGTGTAGCTGCTGGTGTAGACGGTAAAAATATCGTCAAAAGCGCCGGTGTAATCCAAATCTTCCGGGATGGTGATCTTGACGATCTTGAAATTTCCATCTGTTTTGTGGGCATAGGATGCCCACAGGTTGCACAGCAGCAGCGCCGCGCACATAATAACGGTAAACAGCACCGCAAAAGCCAAATAGCCCATGCCACAAATCAAGCCTGCACCCATGGCCAGGAAAATGATGGCGATCTCCTTGGCAGAGCCGGGTGCGGAGCGGAAGCGAACCAGGCTGAAGGCACCGGCCACTGCCACGCCGGCACCGATATTGCCGTTGACCATCATGATCACCACACATACCACGGCAGGCAGCAGCGCCAGGGTGATCAGCAAGCTTTGGCTGTGGCGACTCCTGCTGCCGCAGATGGCCGCGATCAAAAGACCCAGCGCCAGCGATACGCCCAGGCACAGAAGAAAATCCGTTACGGAAATGACAGGCGCCAGCTCACCGGCGAAAAGACCTTGAAATAGTTTGTCCATGCTAGATTTGCTCCTTTTGTTTCATAGAGTGTGGGAAAATGAGTTGTTGGTAAGCGGTGCCGTATTTGGAAAAAGAGGTTTTATAGATTTTCTCCCGAGACAGCACCTTCACCATCCAAAGCGGAATCCCGGCGGAGCACTTAAGCTCCATTAAGGTCATTCCCGCCGGGAGAATGGACTCGCCATAAACCGGATAACACAGGCTCAGGTCGGTTTGCCGGCATCGGATGTTTTCATCGAAGGTTACCCGAAAATCGCTGCCATGAATATCATAATATGCTTCCCGCTCGTATGCAAGAAAAACCTGAGGCTTCAATTCTTTGTAGAAATTCAGAAAATACTGGATCTCTCTGGATATTTGGCTGTCCACGGGGCAGGGTGTTCCCCGGCAGACCCAATCCGCAGCCGCCGCAGCAGAAAGCGGAAGCCTGCGCTTATAAACCATATCGTCATATTTCTTTTTGATTTCTACAAATACGGTGCTGTCACTGGCGCATTGCCCATAGCTGCGAAGCCGCAGCTTTTCTTTATAGGCAGGCTTTTCTATGGAGCGCCGGATCAAACGGTAATCCTCTGTGTCCAGATAGACATTGCGAATGGTGGTGCGGCCATATTTGTCCAGCGCCATATAGGGCTCCATAGCGCGCAGGATCATTTCCTTTTGTTGAAAGGTCAGCAGGTATTTCAGTTCATACCGCCTGAAAACTGTTTGAAACGCCACCCGGATGCCCTCCTTTGCCGATGATACATTCATAATAGCAAACCGCCCTAAAGTCAGACTAAAGAAGGGTCAATGATTGCGCTTGCCTACGAAATGTGTGACGACGGTAACACTGCCAATTTATCCGAAAAAACGGTAAAATATATCCCCCCACCCGGCTTGTGCGGTGCAGGGGAATTTACTATAATGAGCATGAAAATGCCCCGGATGGCTGCAACCAAACCGGGGCGTGCCGACCAAAATTGTCCAATAAAGGCAGGCATCGCTATTATAGCACAGACTGCCGAAAAAAGAAAGAGGTATTCTATGAAAAAGTGGATCGCGTATGTTATGGCAGTGATTTTGTGCCTTGGGATGTTTGCCGGTTGTTCCGCCCCTGATGGGGATTCAGAAAACACCCGAACCATTACGGATGGCTTGGGCCGTCAGGTGAAGGTGCCGGAAAAAGTGGAATCTATCGTATGTGTCGGTGTTGGCGCGCTGCGCTATACCTGCTATATGGGTGCGCAGGATCTGGTTGTGGCAGTGGAGGATTGCGAGGTAAAGGTGGCGATCTCCCGGCTTTATAACTATGTAAATTTCGATAAATTCAAGGACCTGCCGGTTATTGGCACCAATGGCAATCCCTATCCGGAGGAGATCATCCATGTGGCACCGGATGTGATCGTCATGAGCAAATCCGCTTCCGTGGACGCGGACGACCTGCAGGAAAAAACCGGAACGCCTGTTGTGGTAGTGCCCGGCAGTGATACGACGCTGGATGATGCTGCCTATGAAACGATTCGTATTCTGGGTCAGCTTTACGGACTGGAAAGCCGTGCAACGGAATTGACGGATTACCTGAAGGGTATCCAAAAGGATCTGAACGATCGTACCAAGGATATTCCGGACAGCGAAAAACCCAGTGTTTATGTGGGCGGCGTGTCCTTCAAGGGCCACCATGGGTTTGAGGGTACGGAAGCGGGCTACGGCCCCTTTGCCCTGATCAATGCCAAGAATCTGGCGGATGCTACCGGGCAGAACGGTGCTTTCAACATCGATTTGGAGCAGGTCCTTGCCTGGGATCCCGACATCATTTTCCTGGATTTCAACGGCATGAACCTTATTCAAGAGGATTACGCCCAAAATCCCGATTTTTACAACGAATTGACTGCCGTACAGGAAGGCCGGGTCTACTCCCAGATTTCCTTCCGGTCCAATGCGTCCAATCTGGAAACCGCATTGGCAGATGCCTACTATGCTGCCTGCGTGATTTATCCTGAGCAGTTTGCGGATGTGGATCCCGTTGCAAAGGCAGGCGAGATTTTTGAAATGCTGCTGGGTACTAATCCCTATGCAGATCTGAAGGAGGCCGGTTATGAATTCCGCCCACTCACACTCGGCGCATAACGCCATTGATCCTGTATACAGAAAGAATACCGTCAAAAGCATAGCTTTTCTCATTGCCCTGGGCATTGCGCTGATCGTAACTATTCTCATGAGCCTGCGCTCCGGTTCCTATGAAACACCGTTGGGAGAACTGGTGAAGGGCATTTTTGGTATGTCCTCTGACAGGAAGATCAATCTGATCATACGCAATAACCGCCTGCCCAGAATTTGCACCGCTATTTTGGCCGGTGGCGGATTGGGCTTGGCTGGCTGCATTTTGCAGGCAATCCTGCGTAACCCCCTGGCCTCCGCTTCTACCTTGGGCGTATCGCAGGGCGCAACCTTTGGCGCGGCCTTTGCCATTGTAGGACTGGGACTTACGGGTACTTCCGGCTTTGGTATTCCCCTGTGCGCATTTTTGGGTTCCATTGCGGTTGCCCTGGTGATTTTGGGACTTTCCCGATTCCGTCAGGTGTCTCCGGAGGGAATTGTGCTGGCAGGTGTGGCCATCAGCTCCATGTTCACCGGCGCCACTACCCTTATCCAGTATTTTGCCGACGAGGTGCAGCTTTCCACCCTGGTGTTCTGGACCTTTGGCGACCTGGGCAGCACCGGCTGGGAGGATTTGGGCATCATGAGCGTTGTTGTGGCGGTGCTGTGCGTCTACTGTATCCTCCACAGATGGGATTATAACGCTCTGCTCAGCGGCGAGGAAACCGCCATCAGTCTTGGTATCAATGTCAAGCGGCTGACCCTTGTGAACATGGTACTGTGCTGCCTGTGCAGCAGTGTGGTGGTGTCCCAGGTGGGTCTGATCAGCTTTATCGGTCTGGTTGCGCCCCACATTGTGCGGATGGTGGTTGGCAACAACCATGTGTATCTGATTCCGGGCTCTGTTTTGGGCGGCGCCACATTGCTGCTGCTGGGCGATCTGCTGGCCAGAACGGTGATCAGCCCCGTGATTCTGCCCATCGGTGCCATCACATCGTTTTTGGGCGGCCCTCTGTTTTTGTACCTTCTGTTCAAAGGAGGAAAGCGGGAATGATGCAGGTGAAAAATCTGTCCTACCACTACAAAGGCGGCCCCGATGTGCTGAAGGATGTATCGTTTGCTATAGAACCGGGCCAGTTTCTGGCGATTCTGGGCAATAACGGTGTAGGTAAAAGTACGCTGCTCAAGTGCTTCAACCACATTCTGAAGCCAGATTCCGGTCAGGTGCTGCTGGATGACGAAAACTTGCTGGCCATGTCCGCCCGGGAAGTGGCCATGCGGGTGGCATTTGTGTCCCAAAGCGTCCCCAACACCCAAATGACCGTACACGATGTGGTGATGCTGGGACGCAGACCCTATATGAAATGGGGCTTTACGGAGTATGATCACACCATCGTCCATGATGCCATGCAGCGGCTGGGTGTGAATGAAATGCGTGGCCGGTTTCTGAATCAATTGTCCGGCGGCGAAAAGCAGAAGGTGGTACTGGCCCGGGCACTGGCGCAGCAGCCAAAGGTGCTGCTGCTGGACGAGCCCACTAGTGCCCTGGATATTCAAAATCAGTACCATGTACTGAAAATGGTGCGGGATATTTGCCACAATGACCGCATTACGGCCATCGTGGTCATCCACGATCTGAATTTGGCGCTACAGTTTTGCGACCGGTTTCTTTTGCTGAAGGACGGAGAGGTCTACCGTTACGGTGACCGATCCATTTTGGACAGCGAAGCGTTACTGAACGCCTATGGCGTAAAAGCCAAGGTTGTGGAAATGGAAAATAAACCCATGATCTTAGTGGAGGAATGAATATGAAAACCTGGAATGATTGTGCGGCCTTTCACGGCCATGAATGCGGCGGCTTGACCATTGGCTACAAGGCAAGCCTGTATGCCATCGAGCTGCTGGAACTGGAATTTTCTGCCGATGAGCAGGTGGTCTGCATTGCCGAAAACGATGCCTGCGGCATCGATGCCATTCAGGTGATGCTGGGCTGCAGCGCAGGTAAGGGTAACCTGCTGTTTCATATGCGGGGCAAATCTGCTTATTCCTTCTATAACCGCAAAACCGGAAAATCTGTCCGTCTGGTGCTGAAGCCCAAGCCGGAGGGCGTGACCCGGGAAGCTTCCTTTGCCTATTACCAGTCCTGCCAACCCAAGGATATGTTTGAGGTAAAGCCGGTTACCATCCGCCTGCCGGAGCCAGCCAGACTCTTTGATTCCTACACCTGCGATTGCTGCGGTGAAGTAGCCGGTGCCAACTGGATTCGCCTGGCAGGGGACAAGAAGCTGTGTCTGGACTGCTATGAAACCTATGACCGATTCCATATCTGAGCGTTCAACATACAATAACGATGCCGGGATGTGTCCACATCCCGGCATTACTATTTGCTTATTTAGGGTTATTTCAGCGTATAGTTGCCGCCGCAGATCTCCAGACTGGAACTGTAGAAAGCGGCCATGGCCTCCTCCAGATAGATGGCATCCTGTACGCCGGCGGTCTCGAAGCTGCTGTGCATCGCCAGCTGGGGCAGGCCGATGTCGGCAGAAAGCACGCTCACATGAGTCACGGAAATGTTGCCCAGGGTGGAGCCGCCCATCAGATCAGCCCGGTTGCAGTAGGTCTGCACAGGTACATTTACCTTGCCGCAGAGTTTGCGCACCAGCGCGGCGGAAACACCGTCGGTAGTGTAGCGCTGGTTGGCGTTGAACTTCAGCACGATGCCGCCGTTTACCACGGGGGCGTTGTTGGGGTCGGCAAATTCGGGGTGGTTGGGGTGGATGGCGTGGGCGTTGTCGGCAGAGATCATGAAGCTCTGGCTCAGCATTTGCTTCATGTTCAGTCCCAGACCACAGCAGATCCGCTCCAGGGTGTTCTGCAGCAGGTTGGAATCGGCGCCCTGCAGGCTGGAAGAACCTACTTCCTCGCTGTCAAATACGCACAGCACACTGACGGCTTCGCTCTTCTGGGCATTCAGGAAGCCCTGGGTGCAGCCCCAGGCGCACTCCAGATCGTCCAGGGCGGCAGAGGAAATAAAGTCCTCGTTCATGCCCCAAACGGCTGCCTTCTGACGAATGTACAGGTACAGGTCGTGCCCCAGAATTTTACCGCCGGCGGCTTCTTCCAACAGGGCGTTGAGCTTGCCGGCTGCATCCTTGCCGCCCATCAGGGGCAGCAGATCCACAGCAGGATTCCACTTGTAGCCGTCGTTGGCCTGACGGTTCATGTGGATGGCCACATTGGGGATCAGCAACAGGTCACGGTCAATGTCCACCAGCTTGGACTCTACACCGTTTTCGGTTTCCACCAGCACACGGCCGGCAATGGAAAGGGGCTTGTCGATCCAGGTGTGCAGCAGCATACCGCCGTAACGCTCCACCGCCAGACGGGTGTACTTGCCGGTCAGCTCAAAGTTTTCCTTGACCTTGAAGCAGGGGCGATCGGCATGGGCGGCAGACAGCATAAAGCCCTTGGGGGTGTTTTCGGGGATGCGGAAGGCCAGAATGGAAGCACCGCCCCGGGTGGTGTAGTACTTGCCGCCGGGAACAAGCTGCCAATCGCTGCCTTCCGGCAGGTAGGTATAGCCGGCAGCGCAGATCACTTCCTCCAGCTTGGCAACGGCGTGATAGACGCTGTGAGAAGCGTCCAGGAAATCCTTCAAAGCAATAATACGGTTGTCCATGTTATTCTCCTTTTCTAAGATAAATTGTTGTTTACAATAGGACTGTCATTGCGAGGAGCGTGGTGCTGCGCGCAGCGCATCCAAATATAAATGATTGCCGGGGGCAATCATACCTTGATTCACGCGACGTGGCAATCCCCAAAGGTTTTCGGCACAGGATTTCGGAGCAATTCCCCATAATCCGGGGGATTGCCACACTAGCGGTGCTGCACGCAGTGAATCCCAATCTAAATGATTGCCGGGGGCAATCATACCGCAATTAAATGCGCACTGGTTCGCAATGACCTAAATCTGGTAAACAACAATTTAGCTGATTACTTTTCTACCAGCTGGCAGAACTCGTCGATCTGGTCAGCGATCTGCTGCAGAGCGCTGCGCCAGAAGTCCTTATCGGTCAGGTCGATGCCGGCTACCTTGGCGGTATCCTCCACGGAAGCGATGGGGGTGGTGTACAGCAGCTTTTTGTACTTGGGCACGAAGGCAGCGCCTTCCTTTTCGTACTGGGCGTACAGACCCCGGGCGAACAGGCCGCCGAAGGCATAGGGGAAGTTATAGAAGGTGGGGCCGTAGTAGTGACCCTTGCAGACCCACATGAAGGGGTGGAGGGCGTCGTGATCCAGACCGTCGCCGTAGCACTGCTTCTGAGCATCCAGCATGAAGCCCGAGAGGGTATCGGCGTCCATGAACTGATTCTCCCGGTTTTCAAAGACCTTGGCCTCAAAGCGGAAGCGGGAGTAGATGTCGCAGATGATCTGGGTGGCATCCTGCAACTGGCTTTCGATCAGCGCCATGCGCTCTTCGTGGTCGGCTGCATCCCGGATGGCGGCAGCCATCAGCACGCATTCGTTGAAGGTGGAGGCGGTTTCCGCAACGGGCATGGAATAGTCGTTGTTCAGGGGACGGTGATCCCGGATGCACTGATTATGGAAGGCGTGGCCCAGCTCGTGTGCCAGAGTTACCACGTCACCGAACTGACCGTCGAAGTTGGTCAGGATGCGGCTTTCGCCCAGGCATTCCACACCGGCACAGAAGGCACCGCCCTGCTTGCCGTCACGGGGATAGAAGTCGATCCAGGCTTCGTCAAAGGCCCGGGCGATCATATCCGTCAGCTCACCGTCAAAGGTGGAGAACAGCTTTACCAGCAGTTCCTTGGATTCCTCAGCGGTGTACTTTTTGGCGGAAGAACCCATGGGGGCAAACATATCATACCAGGGCAGGCCGTTTTCGTGGCCCAGTGCCTTGGCCTTGGCCTTCATATACTGCCAGAACTTGGGCAGATATTCGTCCATGGCACCCAGCATGGCTTCCAAAGTGGCCCGCTGCATATGGGAATGCTCCAGAGTGCGGTCCAGGGGAGAGGCGAAGCCACGCAGCTGGCAATCGGAGATGGTTTCCAGCTTGATGGAGTTCAGCGCGAAAGCAACGGCGTCCTTGATGCGGTCGTAGCAGGCAAGTTCCGCTTCATAAGCGGCCTTGCGGACAGCGGGATCGGCGTCATAGGCCAGGTTGCGGATGGCGGACAGATTGGTGGTTTCGCCATTGTAGGCAACGGGTACGGTGGAGGTCAGATAGCCCTGCAGATCCGCCCAGGCACTGCCGCCGGACAGACTCAGCTTGGCGCAGATCTCTTCGCCCAGCGCGCCCAGCAGATGGGTGCTGTCCTTTTGAAGATTCTCAAACAGATAGGTATAGTCGCAAAGGCTTTCGTCGGCCTTCACCAGCTCCATCAGATCGGGCAGGGCGGTGGCCCACTGCTTCCACATGGTCTGAGAACCGGCAGTGGCAGAGATCTGCTGCATGATCTGGCCCAATCGGGAGCCGGCTTCAGAGTCGCGGGTGTTGGTGGACTGGCGCAGGGAGGCGTAGCCTGCCAGCTTCATGACCAGCATGGTGATTTTTTCTTCCCAGGCAATGCCGGCTTTCAGACCCTCCAGGGGTGTAAGCTGTTCCAGGGTGGCGGCAAAGGTGTTGTAATCCGTTACGCATTGGCGCAGCGCCTGCATATCCGCATCAAAAGCGGGATCGTCAAAGCCCTTGTAAATGGGGTCCAGGTTCCAAACTTCATTCATAATTGGGAATCTCCTTTCAAAATGCTAAGAACATTGTACACTAACTTTATCTGTCCGTCAATAGAATTAGCACCGGGGGATTTCTATACACAAATTTTCGACAATGGTTTGTCGAAAAATGTCGGAAAGTTATGAAAAAAGGTTATTTCATAACAAAAACAGCGGTTTTTGGCGAGCGATTGTTCGGACTTTTTCTTGCAAAATGGAATTTATTGTGATACATTATCTGTGCCGGTAACAACGAATCCCCACTTTTTGGGGTGAAATTTAAATGATGAGGAGAATGAGATTATGGAGCAAATCACAACTGTTTTCATTGCAGACAGTGCAGAAGAGTTCTGCAAAAACCTAAGTGCCGCGCTGCAGCGTGCCAGTGGATTTCAGGTGGTGGGGACTGCGGCCGATGGAGATAAGGCATTGCGCGCAATCCTGGAGCTGAAGCCCCAGGTGCTGGTGCTGGATCTGATGCTTGCCAAGCGGGACGGCATCAGCATCCTCAAAGCCCTGCAAAACATGGAGGGGAAACCTGCCATTTTGGTTACATCCGGATTTGTTACGGAGTATGTGGCCTCTGCCGCGGCCAACCTGGGGGCCCGCTATCTGATGCTGAAGCCCTGCGATATGGGCGCGCTGGTGGAACGGCTGGAGGAGATCCGGGGCAGCCGCCGTCAGGCACCCGCAGCCCAGCGCGGTGACAAGGCGGGAATCGAGTCCATGGTCACCAGCATCATCCATGAGATTGGCGTGCCTGCCCATATCAAGGGCTACCAGTATCTTCGGGAAGCCATTATCATCGCCGTGGGCGATATGGATGTGATCAACGCCATCACCAAGGTACTCTATCCCCAGGTGGCAAAAACCTTCCAGACCACGCCGAGCCGTGTAGAACGAGCAATTCGGCACGCCATCGAAGTGGCCTGGGACAGAGGCGACCTGGATACGCTGCAAAGATTCTTTGGATATACGGTCAGCAATACCAAGGGTAAGCCCACGAATTCGGAATTTATTGCCTTGATCGCAGACAAGCTCCAGCTTCAGTTAAAAAGCCAGGAGGTTGGCAATTTCTGATGGGTTTGTGTGGAAAAACTTGACTTTCCATATATATAATGGATGCAGTTTCCCACTTACAAAACGACAGGAGGAAGCAAAATGAAAAAGTTCGAAACACCTGATGCAGAGATTGCCCTCATCGTGGTCGAAGATGTAATCACGGCTTCTTATACGCAACCTGGTTTTGAGGGTTGGGCACCGGATAGCGATGACAGCGAATTCGGCTAACACATTTTGCAACAAAGTGAACAGTAAAGGCCACGCCCAGACACGGGCGTGGCCTTTGTATTGCAGCGTTAAATATGTCGTGTGCGTTCGGTGAGGAGCAAGCCGGGGACGGACCAGACGGTGCTGTAGAGCAGCAGGTTTACCGGGGTCAGCAGGGCCATGCCGCCATTGAGTGCCAGCACGCCAACGGCTGCAATGCCGATTACGCCGCCCAAAATGTGGATGATGGCACCCCATTTTAGTGCGCCCTTCAGCGCCCGCGCGCCGGTCAGAGAATAGGCACGGGATGCCAGACCTTTCTTGATGGACAGGGCGATCACCGGGGCATCCTTGTCGGGCGTGGCCTTCGACAGGTTCAGACGCACCTCCCGATCCGGGAAAAGGATGCGTTTGACGCTGACAGACAGCTTGCTGTGAAGGAATTTGGGGGTCAGCAGGAAATTGCAGGCCACCAGCGTAGGCTTGAACCGGCGGTCACCGCTGAGGGCGCGAATGCCGGCGGCGGTGGACTTGGAACGGTTGCAGGTAATGGAGAAAACGGCGCTGAGCTGCCAGTCTACGGCTGTGTAAATGGCAAGGGATTCCTTGCTGTCCTGGGGCACGGAAACACCGTGGCCTTCCATACACTCGGCGGTGCCGATGAGCACCGGGATGCCGTCCACCAAACCCCGGATGCCGCCGATTTGCGGATCCAATTCTTCTACCTGGTGGGCGGAGCTGCCGCGGCTGCGGGGCAGTTGACGGAATACGGACAGCAAACCGTTCCCTTCTGCGGTCAGCAGGGCGGTGGTGTAGGATACCACACGGCCCGGATCTACAGTACCGTGGAATTTGACGCTGTTCATTTTGATGGTGCCATCCGGGAACAGATCCTCATGATGCAGCGGGAATACCGAACGGGAAGGTACGGCCCGAATGCCCCGCCAACCGCACAGAACGGCACCCAAAGGGTGCAGACGGCTTTGCAAAATGGCATTGGGGCGGCTCATGGAAATAAAGGCAGAGAAGGGCAGTGCCACCAGCTGGGAGGCCATAAAGACTTGAATGGCGGCGTTTAGATTCACCAGCATATAGGCGGCCACGGCAAGACCGCCGCTGGCGAGCAAGCTCAGCACAGCGTATATGGACAAAGCCTTTTCCGGAGTGGAGGACTTTTGGTAGTGATCCAGAAAATCCTCCGGTTCTCCGTCGATGGTGGCGTAGCCGGCCAACTCGTCGGAAAAACCGTCTATTTTTACCACGGCGTGCAGATCACTTGCCTTGCGCAGTACATCCATCTGGCTCAGCTCCGTGTTGCGGCGCTGATAGGCGGCCCATTGGGCCATGAAGATCTGCAGGCAGAACAGACTGCTGCAGGAAATCTGCTGTTGGCTTAAACAAAGCAAGCCGTCGGCAATGCAGGCCAGAAAGGTAACAAACAGGGCGGCATCCAGGGTGAAACGCCCCCGGAACAGGTTGGCAATTCCTTCCAGCAGACGGTAACAGCCCACCAATGCGGCAAGCATGGCAATGAGCAACTGGAAAAAGACAACGGTGCGCAGACGCTCAGGATCAATGAAACCCCATGCACAGGCCACTGTGGTGGCTACAGAGATCACAGCCAGCAGGAAATTCAGGAAAATGCCGATCTGCAGCTGACCGATGCCTACTTCGGACAGGGTTTGGAAACGGCGCTCCGGCCCTGCCACCAGCTTTTGGCGCAGTTGACGCAGGCGGGTTTTTTCGGGGAAGGGGATGGGGGCTTTGGGGGTAAATTCTCCCATGGGCTCCTCGTATTCCGGCTCCCATTCGTCTGAGAAGGGCTCAGCTTTGGGCTTGGGCGTGACAGGAGCCGGCGGCACAGGGACTTCTTCCGGCGCTTCCTCCGTGGCAACCGGCGTGAAAACGGCGGTGGCATCGGTAAGCGCAGGGGTATCCTCTGCCGGTGTCGCAAATTCGGCGGCATCGGGCAGTGCTTCCGTTTCGGGCTCTGGTTCCGGTTCGGCGGCAAATTCCTTGAGAATCTCTTCCAGTGTAGGGCCGGAGAATTCTGTTAGAATATCGTCCAGTTCGTATTCCGGGTTTTCGTTGGGATTCATAATGGCCTCCCTTCGTTATTGCAGTCGCTGGCGTACCGCCTCGTAAAGCAGAATGGATGCGGCGGCAGAGGCATTCAGGGAAGAAATGCGGCCCTTCATGGGAATGTGCACCATCACATCGCAGTTTTTCCGAACCAGGGGACTCATGCCATCGCCTTCGTTGCCGATGACAATGGCTGCAGGGCCGGAAAGATCTGCCTTGTACATGGGGATGGAGCCCTCGGCGGCAGTACCGAATACCCACACACCGTTATCCTTCAGCGTCTGGATGGCGTTGTTGATGTTGGTGACCCGGGCCACTTTCATATATTCCACTGCACCGGCGGAGGACTTGGCAACGGTGGCGGTCAGACCCACACTGCGGCGCTTGGGAATAATGACACCGTGAGCACCGGCACACTCAGCAGAGCGCATGATCGCACCCAGGTTGTGGGGATCGGTCAGCTCGTCACAGATGACGATGAGGGCATTTTCACCACGGGATGCGGCTTCCTCCAGAATCTCCTCGATGGTGGCGTATTCATGGGCGGCGGCCAGGGTAATGACGCCCTGGTGGGCGTGGGTGTAGCTCATGGCATCCAGCTTGCGGCGGTCAACAGGGACGATGACCGCACCGGCCTCCTTGGCCTGCGCTGCCAAATGCTGCAAGCTCTTGTCGGTATCGCCGTCGGCGATGAAGACCTTATCAATGGTGCGGCCGGCGCGCAGGGCTTCCTGCAGGGCATTGCGGCCCTCCAGCTGGCCTTCTACTTCCTCTGTGGGTTGCTCGGGACGGACGTTGCGCTCGGCACGACCGGTGCGCTGGGGAGGTCTGCGACGGTTGTTTTCATGGTTCATATCATTCAACTCCAAACTGAAAGTATCGTTATACATAGTAATACACTATAATCATAACAGATTTTTCTGTCGACGACAACCCCCTTTTTTCGCAGATGCCAAATTGAGCTTTATCGTACACCCTTCGCGTAGGGGCGACAGACAAAAATTAACAATTTCCCTCTTGCCAAATAAAATAGGGTGTGCTAGAATATTGCGTAGCGTGCTACATTTATTTGCGATGAGGTGATTTTTTGTCAACGCCTTACGGTTATTATATCCGGGTTCTGGAAAACTGCACCCAACAGGCCATGAACAATGCTTTGGCATCTATGGAACTGACAGCCGCCCAGGGACATATTATGGGTTTTATTACCCATCGCAGCGAACCGCCCTGTCAGAAGGATATTGAGGAACGTTTCCAGTTGAGCCATCCCACGGTGTCCGGTATTTTGTCCCGATTGGAGCAAAAGGGCTTCATCGAGATGCAGCCGGACGAAAAAGACCGCCGGTGCAAACGGATCTATGTCCTGCCAAAGGGCAGGGAGCTGGAGGAAACCATGCATCAGACCATCCACACTACGGAGGATCAGATGGTGCAGGGCTTTACGGAAGAGGAAATGGAGCAATTTGAGTCCCTGCTGAAACGGGCGATCCAAAATCTGGACGGATGCCTGTGCAGGAAAAGACACAAGGAGGAACACAAGGAATGATCAGACGACTTGCCCGGTGTATCCGGGAATACTGGTGGGCGGCACTGCTGAGCCCCCTGTGCATGATCGGCGAGGTGGCGATGGAAGTTCGCATTCCGCTGATTATGAAACAGCTCTATGACTACGGCGTGGGCCTGCAGGATATGCAGGTGATCGCCATGAAGTCTTTGGAATTGGTGCTCTACGCACTGGCATCCCTGATGTTTGGTGTGATGTCCGCGATTTACGCATCCCGGGCTGGCACCGGCTTTGCTAAGAATCTGCGCCACGATATGTTCTACAACGTGCAGAAATTCAGCTTCGGTAACATCGATAAATTCTCCTCCGCATCCATCGTCACCCGTCTGACCAGTGATGTGGCAAATCTGCAGATGACCTTCCAGATGCTGATCCGTATGGCTATCCGCTGCCCCATGATGCTGATCATGGCCATGATCTCTGCCTGGACCATCAGCCCGGAACTGGCCCGCGTGTACCTGTTCGCCATTCCCATCATGGCCCTGGCTTTGATTCTGCTGACGCCTGTGGTATTCAAGATCTTTGACAAGGGCTTTAAGATGATCGACCGGCTCAACACCATTGTGCAGGAGAATATCCACGGTATGCGGGTGGTCAAGAGCTTCGTTCGCCAGGAAAAGGAAGTGGAAAAGTTCCAGGATGTTTCCGGCGATCTGGCAAGACAGTTCTCCAAGGCAGAGAAGATTCTGGCACTGAACAGCCCCATTATGATGTTCTGCGTTTACGCCTGTATGCTGGCGATCTCCTGGTTTGGTGCCCAAATGGTGGTAGGCTCCGGCAATAACGAGCGCTTCGGACTGACCACCGGTGACCTGAGTGCTATGTTTACCTATACCACCCAGATCCTGTCTGCGCTGATGATGCTCAGCATGGTCTTTGTCATGCTGACCATGAGCCGTACCCCTCTGCGCCGCTGCAGCGAGCTGTTGGCGGAAGAGGCAGATATCGTGTCTCCCGAGAATCCTGTGACCGAGGTGGCAGACGGCTCCATCGATTTTGAAAATGTTTCCTTCCGCTACAGCGCTACTGCCAAGCACCGGGCGCTGAAGGAGGTTACGCTCCATATTCCCTCCGGTGCGACTGTGGGCATTCTGGGCGGCACCGGCTCCAGTAAGTCCACGCTTGTGCAGCTAATTCCCCGCCTGTACGATGTGTCCGAAGGCAGTTTGAAGGTAGGCGGCGTGGATGTGCGGGACTATGACCTGCGTGCCCTGCGTGACCAGGTGGCCATGGTGCTGCAGAAGAACGAGCTGTTCTCCGGCACCATCAAGGACAATCTGCGCTGGGGCAACCCCGAGGCTGCCGACGAAGAACTGATCCACGCCTGCCGTTTGGCCTGTGCCCACGAGTTCATCGAGTCTTTCCCCGATGGGTACGACCACAAGATCGAGCAGGGCGGCACCAATGTGTCCGGCGGTCAGAAGCAGCGTCTTTGCATTGCCAGAGCTCTGCTGAAAAAGCCTAAAATCCTGATTCTGGACGACTCTACCTCCGCCGTGGATACCAAGACCGACGCATCCATCCGCCAGGCCTTCCGTGAGGAGATCCCCGGCACCACCAAGCTGATCATTGCCCAGCGCGTGGCATCGGTACAGGATGCGGATATGATCGTGATTCTGGAAAACGGCCAGGTCAACGCTGTGGGCACCCACGAAGAATTGATTAAAACTTCCAATATCTATCAGGAAGTTTACTACTCTCAGCAGAAAGGAGGCACGGAATAATGGCACCTCCCCCCCGTATGATGATGGGCGGCCGTAAGGCCAAAAACCCCAAGAAAACATTTTTCCGCCTTCTGAGCTATCTGCGCCACTACTGGTTTACTCTGTTGCTGGTGGGCCTGTGTATTTTTGCGGTGGCTCTGACCCAGACCCGCAGCTCAACTGCTTTGGGCAAGATCGTGGATGACTTTATCCTGCCTATGGTGGCAAGCGGCTCCGAGGACTTTGCTCCCCTGTGGGAATTCCTCATTACCCTGGCCTGCATTTTTGCCGTTGGTCTGTTGGGTAACTTCCTGCAGAATTTCCTGATGGTTCGGGTAACTCAGGGCATCCAGAAGACTATCCGTGATGAGATGTTTACCAAGATGCAGCGTCTGCCCATTCGTTATTTCGACACCAATGTGGCGGGCAACATTATGTCCCGCTACACCGGCGACATTGATACGCTGCGGCAGATGATCTCCCAGTCCATCCCCCAGGCGGTATCCTCTGTGGTGACGCTGGTGGTGATTTTCGCCACCATGCTGAGCACCTCCTGGATGCTGACTATTGTTTCCATGACAACTGTGGTGGGCGTTTTCTTCGTGACCAAATTCCTGGCAGGCAAGGCAGGCAGATATTTCATGGGCCAGCAGAAGTCGCTGGGCGCCGTTAACGGCTACATCGAAGAAATGATCACCGGTCAAAAGGTGGTCAAGGTCTTTAACCATGAGGATCGCTGCAAGGAAGAATTCGACCAACTCAATACCCAGCTGTGCGAAAATGCCTTCTCCGCCGGCAAATTTTCCAATATGATGGGCCCCATCAATAACAATCTGGGCTATGTGCAGTATGCGATCCTGGCGATCGTGGGCGGCTTTATCGTGGTCCACTCCGAAGGCACCTGGCTGACACTGGGCTCTTTGATGGCCTTTATGGTTCTGTCCAGAAGCTTCAATATGCCCATCAACCAGATCTCCCAGCAGTTCAACTCCATCATCATGGCTATGGCCGGCGCTGAGCGCGTCTTTGAGCTGATGGATGAAGCACCGGAGGAAGATGAGGGCTATGTCCATCTGGTCAATGCCCGCGTTGCCGAAGACGGCACCGTTACCGAAAGCGCTGAGCGAACCGGTCACTGGGCATGGAAGCACTTCCATAAGGCCGATGGCACCACCACCTACACCGAGCTGAAGGGCGACATCTATATGGAGAATGTGGACTTTGGCTATGTGCCGGAAAAGCAGGTGCTCTACGATATTAACCTGTATGCCCATCCGGGCCAGAAGATCGCTTTTGTAGGCGCCACCGGTGCCGGCAAGACCACCATTACCAACCTCATTAACCGCTTCTATGACATTGCTGACGGTAAGATCCGCTACGACGGCATCAACATCAACAAGATCGCCAAGCCTGACCTGCGCCGATCTCTGGGTGTGGTACTGCAGGATGTGAACCTGTTTACCGGCACCGTTATGGAAAACATCCGCTACGGTAAGCTGGATGCCACCGATGAAGAGTGCATTGCAGCGGCAAAGCTGGCCAATGCCCATGATTTTATCTCCCGTCTGCCCAAGGGCTACGATACGGAGCTTTCCGGCAACGGCGCCAGCCTTTCCCAGGGTCAGCGGCAGCTGATCTCCATCGCCAGAGCCGCGGTGGCAGATCCCCCGGTGATGATTCTCGACGAAGCTACCTCCTCCATCGATACCCGTACCGAGAAACTGGTGCAGGACGGCATGGATAAGCTGATGCATGGCAGAACCGTGTTCGTCATCGCCCACCGCCTTAGCACCGTTATGAATTCTGATTGTATCATGGTGCTGGACCACGGTCATATCATCGAGCGCGGTACCCACGAAGACCTGATTGCCCAGAAGGGCACCTATTATCAGCTCTATACCGGTGCTTTTGAACTGGAATAAGCTTTCAAAAAACAGCAGGCTTCGGCCTGCTGTTTTTGCACAAATTGGGATTTATCGTTCCGATAGAACGGTCATCGCGAACCAGCGCGCACGCTGGTGTGGCGATCCCCAAAGGTTTTAGATAGTACTTTTCAATACGATTTCCCCCCTAACCGGGGGATTGCCACGTCGCCTTCGGCTC
>JAZRBW010000014.1:0-4541 GCA_045635305.1 Faecousia sp.
CGATGGCGGAGCCCAGCAGCTGCGCCTCGGGCTTCTTGGTGGTTTCCACACGGACGATCCAAGTGGCCTTACGACCCTCGTCGGTGAGCAGACCGAAGTGGGGCACAAAACCGGCGATAGAGCCCATAATGTCCATAATGCCGGAATTGCGGTTACACCGGGCGCCCAGCACGGAGTTGGCATAGACAACGGCAGAAGACTCTGCCCAGCTCAGTACATCGCCCTTCTTGGGCTTATTGCCCACCTGATCCAAATAGCAGGCGCAGGTGAAAGCATCCTTGTCCATCAGACCCAGCTGATTCAACTGCTGCTCGTAGCTTTCCTGGGTGGCGTACATGATCTTGTTGAAGATCAGATTCTGCAGGAAATTGGCGGGCACATTCTTGTCCACGGGCCGGGGGTCAACGCTAAACTGCTGACCGGAAATGGCACCGGCATCAATAAGCTGCTGCATCAGATCAAACACCGGCTTCATCATCTTCAGGCCAAACGAGGTGACCAGGTGGTTGTAAGTAGAGGTGACGCTTACCATTTTGTCCGCGCCGAAGGCTTCGCCATACATCACAAGGGTCTTCCAGACCTTTGCCATGGTCTCGCCCTGAGAGCCGTTCAAAATGGCCTGCTGTTCAGGGGTTAAATACATAAACACTTATCCTTTCTTTGTAGGGAACGCTGTCCTCAGCGTTCCGAAACGATTATGGGGGTTCGATGCCCCCATAATCGTTAAAACTGTTTCATTCTAAAATATACTGCTGCAAAATCATGCCGCTTCGCGGTGGTCACGCTGGGGACAGCGTTCCCTACTGACGCATTTAAATCTTCATGCACACGTCCCAGGCGCCCCAGATGACGGTACGCAGGTTGCCCACCTTATTGGCGTCGCCGATGACATGGACATTCTTGGCCTTGGGGTTATGCTCCAGAGGCTGGGGCTTATAGCCAACAGACAGGATCACGGAATCGGCAGCGATCTTAAATTCCAGACCGTTCTTATCCTTAACGGTAACGCCCTCGTCATCAATGGACTTGACACCGGTCTCCAAATGGACGGGCACCTTGTTGGCCTCGAAGAAGTCACGCAGGAACGAGGTGTTGGCCAGACAGATGCCGGGGGTGGTGATCAGGTCATCCTGCATCTCCACGATGGTGGGCTGCTTGCCCTGCAGGTACAGCTCATAGGCGATCTCGCAGCCGGTCAGGCCGCCGCCGATGATGGTGACCTTTTCGCCAACCTCTGCCTTGCCCAGCAGGAAGTCCACAGCCTGCACCGCCTTTTCCACACCGGGTACAGGGATGCGGTTGGCCTTAGAGCCGGTGGCAATGATGATCTCATCGGCCTTGCAATCTTCGATGCTCTTGACCTCGGCGTTCAGTTTGACGGTGATACTGGGATATTTGGTGATCTCCCGGCGGTACCAGGCGATCAGGTCACGGTCCTTCTCCTTGAAAATGGGCGCGGCTGCGGCAATGAACACACCGCCCAGCTGGCCGGACTTTTCATACAGGGTCACCTTGTGACCACGCTTGGCCAGCACGATAGCGGACTCCATACCGCCGATGCCGCCACCGATGACCGCCACATTCTTTACCTTCTTGGCAGGCTTGATGTAATGCTTCTTAGACTGCATGGTTTCGGCATTGATGGCACAGCGGGCCAGGCCCATGGTATCCTTCAGATCCTGGGTATTGTAATGACCCTTGGAGGAGGAGAAGTTGAAACAGCCGCTATGGCAGCAGATGCAGGGCTTGATGTCCTCGATACGGTCTTCGATCATCTTGGTGATCCACTGGGGGTCAGCCAGGAACTGACGGGCAACGCCCATACCGTCGATCTTGCCCTCGGCAATGGCGGCAGCCGCCACATCCGGCTCCATACGGCCGGCGCAGACCACGGGGATGTCCACAAACTTCTTGATGTGAGCCACATCCTCCAGGTTGCAGTTCTGGGGCATATACATAGGCGGATGTGCCCAGTACCAGCTATCATAAGTACCGTTATCGGCGTTGAGCATATCGTAGCCGCAGTCCTGCAGATACTTGGCGGCCTTCTCCGATTCTTCCATGGTGCGGCCCATTTCAGGAGCGTCATCACCGGGAACGATGCCCTTGGCAAAGCCCTTCAGCTTGGATTCCACGGAGTAACGCAGGGACACGGGGAAATCGTCTCCGCAGCTTTCCTTGATGGCCTTGACCACTTCGGCAGCAAAGCGGTAGCGGTTTTCAAAAGAGCCGCCGTATTCGTCGGTACGCTTGTTGAAGAACTCGATGGCGAACTGATCCAGCAAATAGCCTTCGTGAACAGCATGGACCTCCACACCGTCAACACCGGCGTCCTTGCACAGCTTGGCGGTCTTGGCAAAGGCCTCAATGATCTCATGGATCTGCTCTTTGGTCATTTCGGGGCAGATAATATCAGGAGCCCAGCGGTTGGGCTGAGGGGAAGGACAGGCCAGCTCATGACTGGTGTCGATGACCGGCTTGATCAGCGCGCGGGTAAGCTTTTTCTTGTGCAGGGGGCCCACCAGCTCCGTGATGGCCCAGGAGCGGCCCATACCGGCCGTCAGCTGAACGAACAGCTTGGCACCGGTTTTATGGATCTCGTCCATAAACACCTTCAGTTCGTCGAACATTTTGGGGTTCTGCCACAGCCACTTGCCCCAGAAGGTGTCACGCAGAGGAGCAATGCCGGGGATGATCAGGCCCACATTGTTCCGTGCTCGCTCCAAAAACAGCTTGGCAGCCTCCTTGTCGAAGCCGCAGCCCGTCAGTTCGAACCAGCCGAACAGGGATGTGCCGCCCATGGGACACATAACGATGCGGTTCTTGATCTCTACATTGCCTACTTTCCAAGGGGTAAACAGGGATTCATATTTTGCATCCATACGCGTTTTCTCCTTTGTTTTTTATTCTGATTTTATTATACCGAAGGAGGATGCCATTGTCAACAAATGGTAACTGCAACAATTCGTGACAAAAGCAGGGCAAACGCCCTGCTTTTCCTTGCAAATTTTCGTTTATCGCTGCGTTTCGAATACGCCCGTAGGGAACGCTGTCCCCAGCGTTCCGTCCGCGAAGCGGCATTTTTTGATGCAAGTTAACGATTTAGGGGGCATCGAACCCCCTAAATCGTTTCGGAACGCTGAGGGCAGCGTTCCCTACTGCACACCGCAAGGTGTGCGATAAATCCCAAGTTATCCGGCCATGGTGATCCTGCGCAGGACCCGCAGAAATATTTCCCACCAAGTTAGCCGGGGCACGGCATCTTTCGCCACCATATGCACCTGCGCCAGTACCCGATCGCCAGCCTTTACGGTCATTGTTCCCAATTTTTGCCCTGCGCTGACCGGTGCGGTCACTTCCTTCTCCAGTGTCACCTGGGTGGTCACTTCCCCCCGCTGTGCCTTGTCGATGAGAAATTGAGGCAGTTCTGCCGGCACTGCCGCCACCGCATCGGCTGTGCCCAGCTTCACGCGCACCGCATATTCCCCCGCCAGTTCCGGCTCCACCAGCGCAAAATTGGCAAAGCCATAGTCCAGCATCTGCTTGCAGGCATTGAACCGATCCTGGGAGCTTTCCGCACCCAGCACTACCGCGATCAGCTCCAATCCGTCCCGGCAGGCGGATGCCGATAAACAGTACCCAGCCCCGGAGGTAAAGCCGGTTTTGAGCCCCGTACAGCCCTTGTAAAACCGCACCAGCTTATTGGTATTGGAAAGGCCAAACGTACCGCCCCGCACCGTATCCATCCAGATAGTGGTGAATTTCTTGATGTCGGGGTGTTTTGTCAGTAATTCCCGACTCATGATGGCAATATCATAAGCAGAGGTCAGATGATTTCTTGCCTCCGGATCGTCATCCAGGCCGGTACAGTTGACGAAGTTGGTATCGTTCATCCCCAGCTCTTTGGCGCGCTTGTTCATCATACTCACAAAGGCAGCTTCCGACCCGGCGATATGCTCCGCCATGGCGCAGGCCGCATCGTTGGCGGAGCTGACAGCAATGGATTTGAGCATATCCGTCACAGTCATGGTTTCCCCTGCCTTCAGGTAAATCTGGCTGCCACCCTTGGCGGCAGCGGTATCGGACGCCGTGACCGTGTCATTCCAGCCGATTTTTCCACTGTCGATGGCCTCCATGATCAGCAGCATGGTCATCACTTTTGTCACCGAGGCCGGTGCCAGCTTTTCATGGGCATTTTTTTCATACAGCACCGTACCGGTAGCCGCATCCATCACTACCGCACTCTTCCCAGCCACATCCAGGTCCACCGCCTGTACCGCAGATGGCAGCATACCCACCAGCAGTACCATCACCAATACAACACATCCTATTTTCCGCATCCATACCCCTCCCAGGCTTTTGTTGTACAACCTATGCAGCCATGCTGCCCAATATGCAGCCAAATTGGGATTTATCGCTCCCTCATTGGGTCATTGCGAGGAGCCGAAGGCGACGTGGCAATCCCCCGGTTAGAGGGAAAATCGTATTGAAAAGTACGATCTAAAACCTTTGGGGATCGCCACACCAGCGTGCGCGCTGGT
>JAZRBW010000015.1:0-57360 GCA_045635305.1 Faecousia sp.
TCGTACCGAATATGTCATTCTGAGCGGAGCGGCCCAAAGGGCCGCGTAGTCGAAGAATCCGTATTCTTCGACTACGGGGAACGGATCCTTCGACTCGCTTTGCTCGCTCAGGATGACATGGTAAACAACAATTTATCTGACCAAAGAAACGGATGATGCATATTATGAAACTTTCCCTGATCGTCCCCTGCTATAATGAAGCGGAAAATGTAGCCGCTTTTCAAGATGCAGTCATCACTGCCTTTAGTGGCTGTGGCTATGACTATGAGATCGTTTTTATCAACGACGGCAGCCAGGATGCCACCCTGCATAACCTCAAGAAACTCCACGCCGCACAAAAATGCCCCACTCGTGTGATTTCCTTCTCCCGCAATTTTGGCAAGGAAGCCGGTCTGTATGCCGGTCTGGAGCACGCCAAAGGAGACTATATTTGTCTGATTGATGCCGATCTGCAGCAGCGTCCCGAAATCGCCAGGGATATGGTAAATATCCTTGACCAGGAGCCCGATATTGATGTGGTGGCTGCATACCAGGACCGCCGCGGTGAAGGCAAGGTGTTGTCCTTCTTCAAAAAGCGGTTCTATGGGGTGATCAACAAGCTGTCAAAGGTACAGCTGCAACCGGATGCCAGCGACTTCCGTACCTTCCGCCGCTCTGTTCGTGACAGCATTCTGCAAATGCAGGAATATCACCGCTTCTCCAAGGGTATTTTCGCCTGGGTAGGTTACAATACCAAGTTCATCCCCTACACCGCCTGTGAGCGTCTCCACGGCACCACAAAGTGGAGTTTCTGGAAGCTGTTCAATTACGCCATCGAGGGCATCATCGGCTATTCCACCGCTCCCCTGCGGCTGGCAACCATCCTTGGCGGCTTCACCGCCTTCTCTTCCATGCTCTACCTGATTGTTGTGGTTCTGCAAAAGCTGATCTGGGGCATCGCTGTTCCCGGTTATGCCACCATTATTGTGCTGATCCTGCTTCTTGGCGGCATTCAGCTGGTTTGTATCGGTATCATCGGCGAATATGTGGGCCGCACCTTCGAGCAAAGCAAGGACCGCCCGGTATATATCGCCAAGGAAATCCTAGATTACGATTAATTTTATCGCCCCTGCCGGTCGGCAGGGGCGTATTTTCATTCAAATTCGTAGATACATAGGTATTGGCGTTGCCCGCGCTGATAGATCATTCCCAGTCGGTCATCCGCCAGCCAGCTGCAGTGCGTCACCAGCAGGTCATTATCAAACTCTATCAGACGCAGTTCATTGCTTTGCGGATCCAGCACACCCACCTGTGTGATCTGCGTGCCCATCAGCTCCCAGTTGGTCACCGTTTTCAGCAGCACGATCTTGTCACCGCGGCGCAGCGTACCATAATTCATCAAATCATTTTTTGTCACTTCGATGTCGTTAAACACATAGGTCATATCCCTGTCCACGTCATAAATACCCAGCTTGCCGTCAGTCGTCATCACCAGCAGCAGTCCTGCACCCAGCATGGCCGGTGTTTCATATTCGCTGATCAGGTGGAAGGTAAAGTGATCATCCATTTGGTACAGCTTTCCCGTTTCGTCCTGATAGTACATGGTATCCTGATATACAAATTCAAAGCCCTTTCCCGGTAATTCGATCGGCACGATCTGCAAGGTTGTCTCATCTACCCAGTAGTAACGGTTGTGAACACTTTTGGCACCTTCATTCACAAGCGTTGTAAACAGAATACCGTCCCGGAAGCGTCTGGTATAACAGATACGGCCCTCAAAATCCTCCGGTGAAAGTTGCGGCATTGCATCACGGATCTGTCCGGTTTCCACATTCAGGTATGCAGGCCATGCCGGATCGCCAATATTGTCCGGCTTCTTTCTAACAAGGCAATACACATTGATCAGAATTTCCCCTGCCTCATTTTTGGGCAGCGGTCCGTGGTAAGCCGAAATGACACCATCGTCTCTTTCATAATACCGGTACGCAGGATCTACCGTATATCGGTCATCACCTTTATCCACCCAGCCGGAAGTCGTTTTAAATTCTACAATTTCCAGCCGATAGTCATCGGCAATGCGGTAATAGGTACTTGCCCACGAACACAGCAACCCCCGCACGAACAGATATTGGGTCGCAACATCACCCATTGCCAGCTCCATATAGTGGGTATTTACACCCGGTAGGCCGCTGGTCACAGAAAAATGCATAACCTGTGCATCCTCAAAGGTATCCTTTTGGGTGCCAAGGGTGTGAACAGGCACAGTGACCTCCTGCTTGTCCAGCAGTTCACTGACGACATAATTCACACCAACAGCAGTGCCGGCAAGCAAAACCGTAATCAGCACCGTCGCCACGAACACGCCAACAATCCGTCGTGGCCGCTGGGAGCCTCTGGCTCTTTTCACAACATTTTGATAAAGATCATCGGAAAACCGAAGGTGATCCACTGCGTCACGATAAGTATTATTCTTCAAAATGATCCTCCCCCAATTCTTGTTTCAGTTTTTCTCTTCCCCTTGCGAGTCGGCTGCCAACAGTTGCCGCAGGACAGCGCAGGAGCTTGCTGATTTCGCCTATCGAATAACCTTCGTAATAGTACAAATGCAGCGGCAGACGATACTTCTCATCCAGGTGGAGCATAGCATTCATCAAATCAAACTCCAGCCTGGGAAGATAGCTCAAATCCTCCGGCAGTGGGGCTTCCATTCTGCGGATATTACGCAAAAAGCTTCTGCAGCGATTGACCGTAACCGTCATGATCCAGGATTTTTCTTTGCTCGCGTTTTCAAAGATCGGTGCTTTTTGCAGATAGGCAATAAAGACTTCCTGGGCAATGTCCTCTGCGTCGTAACAGTTCTTAACATAAGAAAATGCCAGCGCCTGTACACTGTGCCCATATTGTGCAATGACCCGTTCCAGGTCTTGATTCCTGTTTACAAATATCAGCTTGCTCACCCCCTTCTGAATATATAACGCGCAAGTGTGCAGTTATTTTGCAAAGAGTGAAAAAAAATGCTTCGGAATCATCCGAAGCATTTTTTCAGAAAGCTTATTTCTTGCGGGCCTTCTTTTCAGCCTTGGCCTTTGCCTTGGCCTCCTCAGCCTTCTTTGCCTGTTCCTTAGCACGCTCAGCGCCGGACTCGTTGGCAGAAAGCGCCCACTTGTGCAGTTCGATGCGAACACGGTCAGCACTGGTTTCCATGACAAACTTATCGTCCTTGATGTCAACGACAGTGCCTACGATACCGCCAATAGTGGTGACCTTGTCACCAACCTTCATGGCAGAACGCATAGCCTCGGCCTGCTTCTTACGCTTGCTCTCAGGGCGGATCATCAGGAAGTAGAAAATACCGACCATAGCCAGCAGCATAATGATCATGCTCATACCGCCATCACCTGCAGTAGCGTCTGCACCGGCAGTGGCTTCCAGGAAATACAACATTGGTAAAAACTCCTTTAATTTTTAATACTAGGTTATTATAGCATTCTTTCCACAAAATGCAAGGGTAAATTAAATTCTACGGGCCAATTTTTCAGAATATTCACATCTGAACTGTTGGAATGTACCTGTATCCAGGGCATTGCGGATTTTTTCCATCAGTTTATTATAGAAATACAGATTGTGCATAACCGCCAGACGCATTGCCAGCATCTCTTCTGCAACGAACAGATGGCGGATGTAAGCGCGGCTATATCGACGGCATACAGGACAATCGCACTTTGGATCGATGGGATTTTCATCCAGCATATACTTGGCGTTTTTGAGGTTAATTGCGCCTTCCCAAGTAAAGAGTCGGGCATGGCGGGCATTGCGGGCAGGCATGACGCAATCGAAGAAGTCCACACCGCGGGCAACCGCCTCGATGATATTGGTGGGTGTGCCAACGCCCATCAGATAGCGGGTCTTGTTCGCAGGCATATGGGGCTCAACAGCTTCAATAATATCATACATTTCCTCAGCTGTTTCACCAACAGCAAGGCCGCCAATGGCATAGCCGGGCAAGTCCATATCCGCAATGCGCTTCATATGATCCACACGAATATCCGCATAGGTACCGCCTTGGTTAATGCCCCACAGCTGCTGAGTAGGGGTAACTGTATCGGGCAGGGCATTCAGTCGGGCATTTTCCGCCTTGCAGCGTTCAAGCCATCTGGTGGTGCGGGCAACAGAGTCCAGCACATATTTCCGGGGTGCGGGATTTTCGATGCACTCGTCAAAAGCCATGCAGATGTCCGAGCCCAGATTGGACTGGATCTGCATACTTTCCTCAGGACCCATGAAAATCTTGCGCCCGTCAATATGGGAGGAAAAATAGACACCCTCTTCCTTAATCTTCCGCAGAGAGGACAGGCTAAATACCTGGAATCCACCGGAGTCAGTCAGAATCGGACCGTCCCAGGTCATAAATTTGTGCAGGCCGCCCATTTCGCGGACGACCTTATCGGTGGGACGCAGATGCAGGTGATAAGTATTGGACAGTTCCACCTGACAACCAATATTTTTCAGGTCTTCAGCGCTGAGGGCGCCCTTAATGGCACCCTGGGTGCCAACATTCATGAATACAGGCGTCTGCACAGTGCCATGGGCACAGGTAAACTCGCCACGCCGCGCTTTGCCTTCCGTTTTCTTTAATTCAAACATATCTTACCTCACTTATTGGGGTTATAGAGAACATAATTTCTCGATGTTTCCACCGTGTCGTATCGTGTTTCAAATTTCGATTCGCCAAAGAAGCGAAAACCGGCTTTTTCCACCACACGGCGGGAACGGTCATTACGTGGGAAATGTCCACAGGTCAAATAATCATAGCCAAGTGTTTGAAAGCAGTAATGGATCACAGCGGCAACAGCCTCCGGCATCAGTCCCCTGCCCCAATAATCGCGACTCAACACATATCCAATTTCACGGCCTATTTTTCCTGCACCCTCCGGGTCGGGTTCCATCTCTTCCAAGCCAAGTGAACCGATCACCTTGCCATTTTCTCTCAATTCCAGGGCAAAGGTTTTTTTATCCCGGATAAACATCTGCAAAATCTGAATCGATTCGTCTCGGGATTTATGAGGATTCCAGCCTGCCATCTCGCCCACACCAGGAACACTGGCATATTCATATAGATCCGCAAGATCAGTTTCCTGCCAAGGGCGCAGCATGAGCCGTGGCGTATCAATATAAATATCCGTTACATCTATTGGAGCGTTCATGGCTACCTCCTCAGGGAGTGAAATTTGTGGAAAGAAATGCCTTAATTGCGCTTTGGTACATCTCGGTCTGCTTGTACATTCCGTTGCCGTGATTGCAGCCGGGTAAGATCAAGACCGATGTTTCCTTAGGATTTCTGTCTTTGATGGCGGACAGCGTTTCCTCCATGTGCTCCTCGCTGCCGGCAGACAGGAGCAAGGGATAACAGCCTTGTGCAATATTCTTCACCCGGTCGAATTCGCCGGGTTCCACACAAAATTCCTTTTGAAACCGCTGGCAGCAGGCAGCAAAGACCTGATCCCCATCCTTTTTGAATACACTTTTAGATACATAGAAGAAAATACTCTCGACCTTGTCGCTGGGCGCATCCGCGATCAATGCCTTAACATTTTTCATTTCCTGACAGGCCAGATCCAGCACAATGCCGCCGCCCATGGAAAGGCCATGGATCAAAATCTGACCTTCGGGGTGTTTTTCGTTCACCTTATCCACCCATCGCATTAGATCCCGGTACTCCAAGGCACCCAAAGCAATGTATTTGCCCTCGCTGGGACCATGGGCACGCAGATAAGGAATCAGCACATTGAATCCCAGGCTGTGGTAGAACAAACCCGGAAAGGCGGATTCCCGTTCGGCGTGGCTGGTGTAACCATGCACCCAAATCATCGTCTTGTTGGTGGTTCCGGGATAGTAAACTGCATTCAGCTTCAGTCCATCATGGCTTGCGATCTGCCAATCCTCATGGGTCAATTTTCGAATCTCAGCCAGAGAATTGTGAACCTTTGTGATGGTGTCGTACCAGGAATCCTCCGGTCCGACCATGGCGTAGGCTTTATCAATATTGGGACGTTTCAGCAACCGATTAAATAGGATGCTTGCTTTCAGCTTTTCAAACATAGTAAATCCTCAAATTACAGAATACACATCGCATCGCCAAAGCTAAAGAAACGGTAGCGCTCCTTCACGGCCTCTTCGTAAGCACTCAGGATATGTTCCCGGCTGGAGAATGCGGATACCAGCATCACCAGGGTGCTCTCCGGCAGATGGAAATTGGTGATGAGACCTTGCATGGCCTTGAAGGTATAGCCGGGATAGATGAAAATCTCCGTCCACTTGCTCTTGGCTTCAAAACTGCCATCTTCATTTACCAGAGATTCCAGGGTCCGGCAAGAGGTAGTACCTACACAAATAATGCGGCCTCCCTCAGATTTGGTCTTGTTGAGAATTTCCGCGGTTTGTGCGCTGATCATGCAAAGCTCCGCGTGCATATGGTGGTTCAGCACATCCTCCACCTGCACAGGACGGAATGTGCCCAAGCCCACGTGAAGCGTAACAAATGCAGTCTTTATACCCTTTTCTCTGGCTTTTTCCAGCAGTTCCGGTGTCCAATGCAGGCCGGCAGTGGGTGCTGCCGCAGAGCCCACTTCCCTGCTGTAAACAGTCTGATAACGCTCCTGGTCTGCAAGCTCCGCCTTGATATAGGGCGGCAGGGGCATTTTTCCCAGCCGTTCCAGAACTTCCAGGAAGATACCTTCGTAATGAAACTCTACAACACGGTTGCCGGTCTCATGGACCTCCACCACGGTAGCGGTCAGCTCACCGTCACCGAAGATCACCCGGTGTCCCACCTGCATCTTGCGTCCGGGCTTACACAGGCATTCCCATTTCTTATCCCCCAGATCACGCAGCAACAGCACTTCCACAGCACCGCCGGTGGGACGGTGACCCAAGAGCCGGGCAGGCAGCACACGGCTGTCATTCATCACCAGGCAATCTCCGGGTTTCAGGTAATCCAGAATATCATAAAAATGCCGATGGCTGATCTCTCCGTTTTCCTTATTCAGTACCAACAAACGGGAGGAATCCCGCTGCTGCAAAGGCGTCTGCGCAATCAGTTCCTCCGGCAGATCATACCAAAAATCTGATGTTTTCAATGCTAAATTCCTCCAAAAATCAATAGCCGCGAATCCGTCTGCGAATAAGCACAAACAAAATTGCCGCGACCAATACACCAACAATGCCAATCGCTATGGGCACAACCACATCCCGGAAGGTCGAATCCTTCTGCGTATTCTGGTTTAGGCCGGGGTCCTTCAAATCGATGGTGTCAACCGACAAATTGCATATTTCGCAAATGCCGTCACCATCGGAATCCACATGGGCCTCCTTGGTTTCCGGAAGCTTCGCTCCACATTTACACTGCTGAATATGATAGCCGGACTGGCTGATGAGGAACAGTCTCTTATGGGTCGCCGGGATCACATATTCCGATGTCTGCGAATACTTTACAGCACCATTCTCATCACCAAAACGGCAACCACATTCGGTGCACAGATAATAGGCTTCGTGGCCATCCTGGGTGCAGGTGGACTCTTCCATTTCGAATCGGCGCATAGTATGCACGTGGGCAGGTGCCGCTTCCACAAAAACCGTGCAATCGGCTTTCACACTTCCGTCAGGGCTGCTGGCAGTAATGACAGCCGTGCCTTCGCCTACCGAAGTAATCATACCATTCTCATCCACTGTTGCCACGGCAGGATCGCTGGTTGTGTAGATCAGGTTCGGTGTCCACTGGCTTTCTGCCTGAATATGGGGCTGCAGGTGGTATCGGGTACCGGGGCCGGTCAAGGTAACCGTTTGTTCATCAAGCATAATAGCGGTGACGGCAGGGTCAGCGCTGTAGCTGGGATCGATCAGTATCAGATAATACACATCATACATGGTATAGTAATAGGCCTCCGTATTGCGGGACAAACCCATCTGATCGCATATTTCATCAAGGTGCCACCCGAACCAATTTACAAACCCACCATCCGTATACTGCACTTCACAGTGGAATTCAGCGCCGTTTTCCCCAATCCCGACAGGACGGAAACAGCCAGCCGCTTCCGAAGCAGAAGTGTAACCGTTCCATATTGCCACACCTTTTCCATGGAAAAAGCTGTGATAGCGCATAGAATCATGGTCACATTCAGGCAGAATAAACTCTTCATCCGCAAAGTGTTCCTTGGAAATTTCTTCCAGAGACATAGCAAAACAGGCGTGGAGGATAACCTCCTCAAAATCATCCCAGGTAACATCCATGTAATAGCACTTACCGTCCAGCCAGACCTGATTCCAGGCATGACCGATCAGCTTTCCGTTTCCATCGGGACTGTCACCGGTAATGGTACGGGCGCGAATACCGGCCGCATTTAAAAGACACTGGTACGCCTTTGAATAGCCATAGCAAGCAGCCTCGCCGCGAATCAGCGCGGCATAAGCGCTGGGGTGTTCACCTTCCAGGGTGTAGGTAACATTCTGCGCCAGATAGTCGTAAAGATAAACAGCAATTTCATAATCTGTAGCGTAGTTAGCAGGAATGCCGTCTATGATCTGCCGCACCTTGGTGTGGAAGGCATACATTGCATCTGCCAGCTCCTGCGAGCCAGCCTTTACAGTGCGGCCATCCAGGATATATTCCGGCTCAAAAGAAATCACGTCACCAAAATCGCCGGGAGTAAGCTCATCGTAATGACAGGTTCCGGTTTCCAGAAACCAGAAATATTCAGGGTGGTCCACAACAACCGCCCGTAAAACATCCGCAAGATCCCAGTAACCGATGTTTACGATTCCCTGGAAATCGATCACAGGCGCCAGACCGGCAATGCCCTCCTCCACAAGCTGATAGGCAAGGCGCATTTCTTCTGAAGGCAAATCATTATACGCTTCGCCATAATAAGCCTCGGAAGCAGCCGCGGCAGGCTGGTAAGGAATCCACGAAACAAGCAGCATTACTACCAGAAAAACAGGCAGTATTTTCTGAATCGTCTTTACCAATTGTATTCCCTCCCCGTTTGTGTTTACCAGATATTATAGCGCATTTCCCTACATTTTGCAACAAGCAAAACATAGCCTCTGTGCATAGATTGGCAAGGAGGTAATGCGATATGAAAAAAACTTTATTTACAGGAGCCTGTACGGCTCTTGTGACCCCATTCATCGGCAATCAAGTCAACTATCCCATGGTGGAACGGCTGTTACAGCGACAGTTGGATGCGGGAATAGACACAATTGTACTGGGCGGCACAACAGGCGAATCCCCTACCCTTTCCGATGCCGAAAAGCTGGAAATATACCGCAGGGGCAAGGCATATGTTGGTGAGCGTGCCATGATCATCTGCGGCACAGGTTCAAACGATACGAAACACACTGTAGAGCTTAGCGTCGCTGCGCAGGAGGCCGGAGCCGATGCGCTGCTGGTGGTAACACCCTACTATAACAAAGCAAACCCGGAGGGATTATATGCCCACTACTTAGCCATCGCACACAGTGTACATCTTCCTGTTATCATCTACAATGTACCGGGACGAACAGGCGTAGATGTGCCGGTGAGTGTATACAAGCGGCTCAGCCGGGTACCCAACATCGCCGGAGTAAAGGAAGCCAGCACAGATATTGTGAAGGTCGCAAGAATTCGCAACGCCTGCGGCAGCGATCTGCCCATCTGGAGCGGTAATGACGATCAAGCAGTCGCCGCCATGGCACTTGGCGCGCAGGGCGTTATCTCGGTGCTGTCGAATGTGATGCCTGTGGAAACACAGGCCATGGCACAGGCCGCACTTGGCGGAGATTTTGATACCGCTTCCGCTCTGCAGTGCGGTATGCTCCCATTGATCGACACCTTGTTCAGCGAGGTCAATCCCATTCCTGTGAAGGCAGCAATGGCAATGGTTGGCTTTGATTGTGGGGCATGCCGCCTGCCGCTTGGACCGATCGCAAAGGAAAATCACGATAAACTGAAATCACTGCTGCAGCAATAAAAAATGGGAGGGTTAGTCCCTCCCATGTCTTATGTTCTTCTTGTGGTAAGTTCCAGGGCAAGCTGAGAAATCAAGGCATTATCAGGGAAAATGCTGATAGCATCCAGGGCAATATCGGTATAAGTTTGCACCAGATTCTCACACTTGGGGAGACCATAGAGCCGCACAAAAGTATTCTTAGTGGCATCCGTGCCAACGCCCTTGCCCATCTCTTCCTTCGTGCCGATCACATCCAGCATATCATCCCGGATCTGGAAGGCAAGGCCAAGTGCCGCGGCAAAGCGGCAGGCGGCATCAAATTGCTCCTCGGTAGCACCACCGGCAACAGCGCCCAGGGCACAGGCCGCGCGGATCAGTGCGCCGGTTTTTCTGCTCTGGATGGCGAGAATCTCCGCTTCGGTACAAGCACGCTCCTCGCTGAGAATATCCAGTACCTGACCGCCAACCATGCCAAGGCTGCCGGCACATTCGGATAAAATACCAACAGCATCAGCCATAGCCTTGCCCTCCAGGTCAGCAGTAACTGCTACAGCAAAGGCATCGGTCAGCAGAGCATCGCCTGCCAGAACCGCCATGGCCTCGCCGTAGACCTTGTGGTTCGTCAGGCGACCGCGGCGGTAGTCATCATTATCCATGCAGGGCAGATCATCGTGAATCAGGCTGTAGGTATGGATCATTTCCACAGCGGCAGCCAAAGGTGTTGCCTTTTTCCAGTCACCACAGCAGAGTCTGCAAAACTCGAATGCAAATATAGGACGCAGCCGCTTGCCACCTGCAAGCAAGCTGTACTCCATAGATGCAAACAGCTGTGCCTGGGGCTCAGAGTGAAACCGGGCATACCGGTCACGGAGGAAGCCCTCAATATGGTCTTTATACATCTCAGTTTGCTTCATCTGCAAAATCCTCAAGTACAGGACTGCCGTCGGCAGCAGTCATCACCTTTTTCACCTGCAGTTGCGCATCGTCCAACAGTTTTCCACAGGCGCGAACCAATTCCGTGCCCTCCTGAAACAGCTTCAGACTTTCTTCCAAAGGCGCCTCGCCACGTTCCATGGTGCGCACGATCTGCTCTAAGCGCTGCAGGTTTTCTTCAAAGTTCTTGTTTTCCTTGTTCATAACGCCTTCTCCTCCTTTTCGGAGACGGTAGCAGCAAAAACACCGTCTGCCAGGGAAACCCGGACCGTTTCACCGGGGTTGATTTGACGAACAGATCGGACAATTTCCCCATTGTCCTTTTGCGCCATGGCATAGCCACGAGCCAGCACCTTCAGCGGACTCATGGCATCCAGCTTGGCAGTGATAGCAACAAATCGCTGCTGTTTCCGGGAAAGCTGCATATTCTGGGCAGAAATCAATCGGTTTTGCAGCATTTCAACAGCCTTTTTCCGTTGCAGCAGATAGCCCTCCGGGCTTTGTAGCGCCGCAGAGCCAGCCAGCACATTCAAATGCCGTCGACGCATTTGGATCTGCCGGCTCATCGCGGTTGCCATAGCAACCGACAGCTGATCCAAGGTCTGCCGCAGGGCATCCTGATCCGGCACCGCCAGCTCCGCTGCATTGGAGGGAGTCGCTGCCCGCAGATCTGCTACAAAGTCGGAAATGGTCACATCCGGCTCATGTCCCACCGCAGAGATCACAGGGATCTGTGAATCATAAATAGCGCGGGCAACGATTTCATCATTGAAGGCCCACAAATCTTCAATACTGCCACCGCCACGGCCTACGATCAGCAAATCAGCCAATCGGTAATAGTTGGCATAGCGGATTGCCGCTGCGATCTCACCGGGCGCTTCCACGCCCTGCACGCGAACGCTCAGCAGCAACACCTTTGTCAGCGGATAACGCTTCCGCAAAATCCGCAGCATATCATGGACAGCCGCACCGGCTGAACTGGTAACGATACCGATCGTGCCGGGAAATTTCGGCAGCGGTTTCTTGTGTGACGGATCAAACAACCCCTGAGCCTGCAGTTTCGCTTTCAGTTGCTCAAAGGCCGCATACAGGTCTCCCACGCCGTCAGGCACCAAGGCGGTACAGTAGAGCTGATAGGCCCCGTCTCTTGGAAAAACGGAGATTTTTCCCATAGCAATAACCTTCATGCCGTTTTCAGGGCGAAATTTCATTCGCAGTGCATTGCCTTTGAACATGACACAGCGCAGCGCACCACCCTCATCCTTTAGGGTAAAATAATGATGACCGGAAGGATAGAGCTTATAGTTACTGATCTCACCCTTGATGGCAACATTGTTCAGCAAACGGTCAGCATCCATCATTGAGCGAATGTATTCATTGATTTGCGTTACGGTAATGACCTGTTGTGCCATCTCATCCCTCCATCAGCCGGTGACCAAGCACAGCAACGCCCATAGCATTGTCAGTGGAATAAGCAGACTCGGAGAAAATGGCATCCTTCATGACGGAGCGAAGCATGGAATTGGACGCTACACCACCGGAGAACACCACTTCCAGGCCGGGATACAGTGTTTGCGCATTTCGGGTAGCTGTCTGCACGGCATGGCAGACACAGCGAAGCGCGTAGGCAGCAGTTTCAGTGGGGCTATTATTCTGTGCGTACTGCTCAACCTTGTTTTGTACGCCGGACAAGGAAAATTCCAAACCGGGGCACTTGACCTTGAACAGATCGGTATTGACCGCATCTTTACTCAGGGCATCCACATGACGGCCTGCCGGGAACGGCAACTCCAGCATCACGCCGGTACGGTCGATCAGTTGACCGGCAGAAATATCGGTAGTACCGCCGATCTTGGTGCATTTTACATTCCTGCCCTCAGGTTCGACCAGTAACAGTTCCGTGGTGCCGCCGCTTAAGTGCCATGCCAAATGGGGCTTATCCATCAAGTCCAGCCGCCCGGCACTCCAAAGGCAGGCAGCAACGTGACCTTGCTGATGGGACACCTCAAACAGCGGTACGCCCAAAACATCGCTTAAGAGCTTTGCATGGGAGTAGCCAACCATAAAACAGGGCATATAACTGCCCTCCACCGCCCGAGGGCGGGTAGATACTGCAACAGCCGTAATCTCCTGCGCATGGGAAAAGAGCCTGCCAGAAAGCTCCGGCAGGCTTTTGGTATGAGAAAATACGGCATCGCTTTGTCTTAATCCCAGTTCACCCGGTTTCACCGGCAGCAACCGGGAGCAATTAACACCGTCGACCCCATCGAACATGGCGATAGAGGTAGTGTAATTGCTGGTATCGAAGCCGACTACCTTCATCAGACTTCCTCCACCTTCTTTTCCTGGGCACGAGCAAATGCGCCCAAAATACCGTTGACGAATGCGCCGGTATCATCGCCATCGTACTTCTTGGCCAGACGTACAGCCTCGGAAACGGCAACGCCAGTAGGCACATCCTCAACATACAGGATCTCAAAAATCGCAAGCTGCATAATGGCACGAGTCAGCCGGGAAATACGGCTGATGTCCCAGCCGATGGAATAGCGGGATATTTCTGCATTCAACTCCTCAGTACGATTGGCAACGCCCGCAACCACCATATCAATATAGCCAAGCTGGGCCCGGCTGGGTCGCTCAGCATAGACATCGTTCTCCTGGGACAAAGCAGGATAATACTCCTTGTCCAGGCGGGTATTGACAACACTCTGGGGCTCTTCACCGGTAAAATCCCGGCCATAAATCAAATGTACAGCCAGTTCTCTGGCGTTGGCTCTGGTCATAGTACCACCCTTACTTACGGACGATGCCGCAGACATTTACGTTAACGCCCTGGACCTTAGCGCCGGTGGTGGACTCCAATGCGGAAGCAACCGCACCCTGAATGGACTTAGCCACGCTCACAACACTATAGCCATAAGTGACCAGCACATTGCAGTCGATAATCAAATCGTCAGACTCCGTAATTACGACCTTGACACCCTTGCCCCAGCCCTTCTTGCCAATCAAATCAATAATGTCAGCGCCGGGTTTCGCGGACAGGCCGGAAAAGCCCTCGATTTCAGAGAGTGTATTGAGCACAATAGTGGCGATAACATCCTCAGAGATCATCACGCAGCCGTTTTCCTGCACCTGGGTGATGTACTGCTTATTTTCAGCCATGGAAAAATCCTCCTAAAAACATAGTTTTGTTTATTTTACCACCATTGAGCATAAATTACAACTGTTTTTTCAAAAAAAGCTCCCGGATTTTCGTCCGGGAGCCAAAACGCTATTGAGTTTATAATTGCAGCTTATAGTACTTCCACTACACGAATATCCTGAACAGTAAATTCAGACTGCGACATAACGATGTCTGCGATCAGCGCAACATCCGTCTGCTGCAATCCACCCTCCGGTGTGGCAACCGCCACGGAAACACCCTCCTCACTGATATACACAACACAATCCGCATACCCCTTGGCAATGATGAGACTTTCGATCTGTGCCTCTGTCAGAGCCGTCTGGATAAGCTGCTCCAGTTGGGCATTGGTGCTTTCGATCTGGGTCTCGTCACCGTAGGCCATAGCCTCCTGCAAAAGAGAAATTGCACTGTCACGGGCCTCCTGACGGGAAAGACGGACAGCCGCAAAATAGTCGGAAATGGTATTTTCTGTATTGCCGCCCACCTGTACGCTGTCCCCAAGATCCAACAACTCATCGCTCATGACCTTATTGGAATCCAATGTATCCTCCAACGCGCTGGTTGTGCCACCGGCATAGTGCCAATTCAGATAGATGCCGCAGCATACGGTTACCAGCACACCCGCTGCCACCAAATTTTTCTTCCAGGTTTTCCGCATTTTCATAATAATCCTCCCCATCATTTCATTTTCAGCACTGAGACTTTATCTGCGCCCAGTCCGGTAGCCTTGCACACAGCTTCCACCACAGCCAAGCGAACCGTCGCGTTATCCGCTCCCTGGCACACGATCACCGCACCCAGATACTCCGCAGGCAAGGTCTGCACCACAAGAGGCTGTTGATTGCGATTGGAATCCGTAATGATCACCGTTTCTTTTCGTATGGACGAGCCGGCTTCAGAGGTGTCCACATCCTCATCCATTTGGTAGACAGTACTTTCCCCTGCTTTGACCGTAAGTAAGACCTGCACCTTCCCTACCCCCTGGATGTTTCCCAGAATATCTGTCAGTTCCATGGCAATATCTCTTTGCTTTACGGAAGTTGTGGAATCTTGAATCACCGCATCCTCCGCTTGCTTTTTTTCCGGCAGTGACATCAGCACCAAGCCAATTACCAGTACCAGCACGGCATATTTGTATTTTTTGAGAAGCGCAGGTACTTTCTCCTTAACCTTTCCTATGTCCATATTTGATTCTCCTTATCAATCCCCAAGTCATCTTGTATCATTTTCTGCAGCTTCCCTTTGGTATACGGCGAAATATTCCCCTTCAGGCGCAGACGGACGGGCACAGGAATCGTATCATCCGATAGTTCCACCTGCACCGTAAGCTTCACCCCAAGCTGTGTCGCTTTGTCCAAGATATATGCTTCCACTCTGGCAGTTATGCTTTCTGCCATTGCCTTTTTTGCGTCGCTTTGCCCCTGCGCCACAACTGCATTCGCATCCGCTGAGGCATCCGGCAGCAAGCCGGTAAGATCGGATATGCGCACCTTGGTAATTGGCGTGATCACCGTCAGCGCCACAAACAGGGAACAGAGCATTCTGCCTACTGTAGCTGTGCTCCCTTTACCGCTCAGAAGGCGAAGCACCACGGAACCGATGATGGCCGCAGCACTGACGGATAATAAGTATTCAGCAATGCCATTCATTATCCCACTCCCCTTAAAAAACAGACCAGCGAAATCATAAATATCAGGCACATGGCCCCTGTCATCCCAAGCAAATAGCCCATAGCACCGGAAAAGTCCTCCACCAGTCCGGTTATCGGCTTATCGGAAAACAGGCCGCAGATAGCCGCTGTCAGCTTCAGGCACAGATATTGCAGGCCTATTTGCAGGAAGGGTACCACCGTGATTGCGAGCACCGCCAGCATACCCGCAATGCCTGCCGCGTTTTTCACAGTTCCTGCACCAACAAGCACAGCTTCGGATGCATCAGAAAGGATACTTCCCACCACCGGAACCATTCCGGAAATGGTCAGCTTTGCCGCCTTGACCGCGGCCTGATCTGTGGTTCCGCTCACCACACCGGTAATACCAATATAGGCAGTAAATACATACAAAATGATCTTTAGACTCCAGGTCATAATACTCTTCATCAGATCCCGCAGACGTTTCATCATATCGTCTCCCAGCGCGCTGTACACCACTGAAAGCACCAGATAAATGTAAACCATGGGCACCAGTAAGGATGAGATCAAAATGGTCAGGATCGCATCGAAGGTGACTGTTACGGTATATAGCGCAGTGGAGGTGACGGCACCGCCCTGGGCAGCCAGAGCCGCTGCCATCACCGGAAGCAACAGCTTCCCGTATTCACTGAGCTGATCAACGGTTTCGGTAGCTGCCGCGATCTGCGCGCCCGCAGGCTGCAGCAGCAGACAGGAAATGGAAACAATTCCGGCAAGGCCAACCGCATCCTTTCCGGCCCCGTCCCAGCTTTTGAGAAGGCTGACCAGCATACAAACACCGATCACCGATAATGCAACCTTACCGCTTTCAAACAGCCGTGGTTGCACAGTCCGAAAGGCAGAGGTGATCACATACCAAAGCCCTTCGCCAAAGGAATCCCGATCCTCCGGAAGGAGCCCGGCAGCCTCATCCGGCGCTTCCGGAACAGAATAGTCCTGTGCAGAAACGGGCACTGCCATTGCAATCAGCAAAAAACACACCAGCAAGATTTTTCTCATAAAGCCCCCAGTATCTGCTCCACCAGATCCAGCAGAGCCTGTAGCATTGGTAAAGACAAATACAGGATCACCAGTGTCGCAAGCATCTGCAGACTCTTGGCAAGGGCTGCGTTGCCTGCGTCTGCACATACCGTTCCTGCGATCTCCGAGGTAAAGGCTACCGCCGTCACTTTTAACAGAAGCTGCAGCATATCATTGTCCAGCATCGTCAGCTGCTGCAGTCTGCGCAAAAAGCTGACGATCGGAGAAAGAAAGCCGACGGCCACCCCAAATACAACACAGCATCCGCAAAGACCCAGAAGCATGGCAAGCTCTCCGTTCTGCTTGCGGATGACCAGAACCAGAACCGTGGTCAGCAGAATGAGCGCCATTGCACCGTAAAACCGCTCCATTAGAAATGAAACAGAGTCTTTACCAGGTCAAAAAGATCCGCTATTTTTTGGGCCACGATCATCAGCACCACAACCAGCCCCGCCAGGGTCGTCATGGTGGCCTGCTCGTCCCTGCCAGAACGGGAAAGCACCTGGTTTAGGATGGACACAATAATGCCCACCGCTGCGATTTTAAATATCAGATCAATTTCCATAGTCAAATGAATAAGATTACCAGCGCCACACCCGCGCACAGTCCCAAGGTAGCATAGCTTCTGAGTCGGGCATCCCGATTCAAAAGCAATCCATCCAACTCCCGTTTACACAATTGCGCCACAGCCTCCAGTCCCGACAATTGTCCAGTCAGATCAAAACGGCCTAGGCTGTTGCCCAGCAGAAGCAGCTTATCTTTCACGACATCCGGTATATTCTGTGTTTCTGACAACACCGCTTCCATACAGTATGCCGCATTCGGAGCCAATTGTTGCTCCAGTTGCGCCTCCATAGTCCAGAAGATACGCGCCAACAGGCCAGTAGTTTGCTGCGCTGCGAGTCTCATGAGCTGAGGTAATGCGGTTTGTCGGAATTGCAGTTCACTGGTCATGTACTGCACAGCCGTAATCATTTGCTGCAGCATTCGCTCCTTCTGCCTGTAAGCCGATGCAACAGCAAGCCCCATGCCCCCGCAAGTGGCAATGATCAGAATCGCTCCAATGATCTTTGGTGTCATAAAGCCATCCTTTCTGTTCGGTAGGTCTTGTCCTGCCGCAGTATCACGAAGGTATCAAATAATCCGCTTTCCAATATGGGTCTGTAAATTCGCCTGCTGCGCAGATCCTGCAAGCCTGTCCCATGAACAGTTGCCAGCAATCGCACACCGCACCACCCTGCCTGCACCAGCGCATCGCAGTCCTGCGGCGCAGTGATTTCGTCCACAGCAATCGTATCCGGTCCCATGGTGCGCAGCACGGCTTCAATTCCCTTCGATTTTGTGCAACCTGTGATAATATCGGTCGCATCGCCTGTGGAAAGGCCCTGAGGAAACAATTCTCCACGCTCGTCCACCACGGCCACAGTCTCTTTTCGAGATCGTTGACGGATCAGATCCCGCAGCAGGGTTGTCTTCCCACTGCCGGGTCTGCCAACCAAAAGGATGTTGCCTGCGATACCGCAAAGAGGCAGCCCAATGCCGGGAAAATCCCTGGCTATGCGGATATTCAACGATTGAATGGATCGAAATCCGGTCATATTCCCCTCTTTTTGCACCGCATCTCCACAAATGCCGATCCGATGTCCGCCTGGTGCTGTGATATATCCGCTGGCAGCAGAGGCTGCTGTCCAGGGAGAATAACGGCAGGCGGTATTGACCACAAAATTGATGTCGTCCAAAGTCACAGGCCGACCAATTTGCAACGTTTTTTCAGGCAGCACCAGCCCCGGTGGTTTTCCATGCCGCAGTCGGATTTCCTGGGCGTTGTCCTTACCCAGCCTGTCCACTTCCTGACGCAAATGGATTGGCAAAATAGCAAGCAGTTCTTTCCATGCACAAATCATATGTATCACCCTGTCAAAGTCTATGCCCCGGCAGGACAAACATTCCAACCGGGGCGTAAAAAAATACCGGCAGTTTTCACTGCCGGTAATGTTCAACGCTTATTCTTTTTATAGATGATTCCCAGACCCCGCAACAGCAGATTTTCATCCTGAATGATTTCATGGCTGCAATAGGGTACGATTTTTGCAGAAATACCGCCCGTAGCAACCACAGTGGCTTTGCAGCCCAACTCTTGCTCAAAGCGGTCAATCATACCATCGATCATGGCCGCATTGCCATAGACAGCACCGGATTGCATACATTCCCTTGTGGTAGTGCTGATGCACTTTGTGGGCGCTTCAATGGGTACTTTCTGCAGCAGCGAAGTACCGGAAGACAAGGCATTGATAGACAGGGCAACACCAGGGACAATCGCGCCACCCAGGAACTTATTGCCACGATCCACCACTGTGATGGTGGTTGCTGTACCCATATCCAACACAATTGCAGGCAGCTCATAGCCATGCATAGCACCAACAGATACGGCCACCAGATCACTACCCAATGTATTGGGATTATCGATCATAACATTCAGCCCTGTTTTCACACCTGTGCCAACAACCAGTGCCTTATGACCCGTGACACATCGGACAGCATCCCGGAAGATTTCTGTCAGAGGCGGCACAACAGAACAGATGATGGCACCTTCAAAGCTGCTGCAATCGATGCCATTATGCAGCAAGATCATTTTCATGCCGGCTGCATATTCATCATCGGTCTTTTTCAAATCTGTCACCATTCGAAACTGGTGAATCGTCTCATTATTTTCATTCAGGCATCCAATGACCACATTGGAATTACCAATATCAATAGCAAGGAGCATAATAAGCCTCCTGTTTATTTTTTACCGAATTTGATCAAGCGCACGATCACAGGGCCCAGCAGCAGATTAACAGCCACTTCCACCAGGAAATTGGCGCCAGCCAAACCCAGGAACATATAGGCCGCTACATTGTCATAGCCCATCGCTTTGCCCCACTCTGCCACAGTATCCAGGAAGAAGAGCTGGCAGCCCAGCAAAAAAACACCGGTATTGACCACGGGACAAATAATCGCAGCAGCAAATACTGCCAGAACCTTATTGTACTTAGCTAAAATCTGATACAGTAGTCCTGCCACCAAACCGCAAAGCGTACCCTTGAACAAAACAGTAAGTACTGTGCCCAAAGGATGCACCACCATAAAGGCAGCCGCATCACCGCTCATCAGAACAGCAACACCAAACATGAAGCCCAGCCACGCGCCAGCCTTCCAGCCATAGACAGCGGCGCCAACTACAATCGGTACCAGCACAACGGAAATGGAGAACACACCAAACCGAATGCTGCCACCCAGGAACTGCAGGACCATCACAATCGCAGTAAACAGTCCAATTCCTACCATGGTATTAATTTTTTTATTCACTTTTTACCTCCTGCTGCCGCTCCGGACATCCCGGATACAGCGCAAATTTTGGCATTTCGCCACGCTTTATTATACACATTTTTGCGATTTTGGCAAGAGAAAAATCAAAGGGCAGGTAAAAACCCGCCCTTTGGCCTTATTCCATCAGATCAGAATCATTGTCGTCGTAGGTTTCCTCCAGATCAGCAAAGTCCATTTGCTGACTCTGGCCGGATTTCATAGCTTCCCATTGTTCCTTGGTAACCAGGATGGCACGGGGTTTACTGCCCTGGAAGGGACCAACGATACCCTTTTCTTCCATCTCATCCACAATGCGGGCAGCACGGGCGTAGCCAAGTTTCAGTCGGCGTTGCAGCATAGAAACAGAAGCCTGACCGGTTTCCAGAATCACATCCACAGCGGCAGGGAGCATTTCATCTCCGTCAAACTCCGCTTCATTGGGTTCCGGTTCAGAAACAGTGGCAGACTTGCCGGAGCCGGTCTGGGTGGCTCTCTTTTCAATGTCTTCCATGATACCCTTATCATAAGCGGTATTGAAGTTATCCTTAACATAGGTGGCAACAGCCTCGACCTCTGCGTCGGTAACAAAACAGCCCTGAATACGCTGAGGTTTTCCGCTGCCGATGGGACTGTAAAGCATATCGCCCTTACCCACCAGTTTTTCCGCGCCCATAGTATCCAGAATGATACGCGATTCCATGGCGGATGCCACAGCAAAGGCAATTCGGGAGGGAATATTGGCTTTCATAAGGCCTGTGATAACATCCGCGGAGGGGCGCTGCGTTGCAATAATCAAGTGGATACCGGCTGCACGGCCCATCTGGGCAATGCGGCAGATGGATTCTTCCACTTCTTTTGCGGCAACTAGCATCAAGTCAGCCAGCTCGTCAATAATGACAACCACCTGGGGCAGCTTCTCTCCTTCTTCGGCCTCCATGATGGAATTATAGGATTCCAGATCACGGACACCGGCATCGGACATGGACTTATAGCGACGCATCATTTCCGTAACTGCCCACTGCAGACTGCCGGCCGCCTTCTTGGGGTCGGTAACAACAGGAATCAGCAGATGCGGGATAGCATTGTAGATACCCAATTCCACCATTTTGGGGTCGATCATGATCAGCTTCACATCTTCCGGACTTGCCTTGTACAGCAAGCTGATGATGATGGAATTCATACATACCGATTTACCGGAGCCGGTAGTACCGGCAATCAGCATATGGGGCAGCTTGGCAATATTGCCAACAATACAGCTGCCGCCGATGTCTTTGCCGACTGCAAAGGAGGATTTGCTCTTGGCCTTGTTGAATTCAGGCGAATCAATGACTTCCCGCAAAGAAACGGTAGTCACAGCACGGTTGGGTACCTCAATACCCACAACGCTGATTTTTCCGGGTACAGCGGCAATACGCACACCGGAAGCGCCCAGGCTCAGGGCAATATCATCAGCCACGGTGGTCAGCTTATTGAGCCGGACGCCCTTATCCAGTTCCACCTCGTAGCGGGTGACACTGGGGCCACGGGTCACATTGATAATATGGGCTTCAATCTTAAAGCTGGCCAGCGTTTCGTTCAGCCGCCGTGTATTTTCTTTCATTTCGGCAGTCCCGTCGCCTGCGCTGCCACCGGGGCGCTTCAGCAACTCAATGGGAGGGAAGCAGTAAACAGGCTTTTCGACAACAGCGTTCTGGGCAATCTCCTGGGCCACTTCGGCTGCGGACTGCGCAGCTTCCTTTGCGGTGACCTTTGGGGCAGGTGCAGGTTCCGGTCTTTTGATTTCCGGCATGGTCTCCGGGATCACCTCGGGAATGGTGTGCATATCCAGAGGGGGCATCTCTGCGGGAATATCATCGGTCAAAACCTTCTTCGGCTTGGGCGCAACAGGGGTAAAGATGGAATCGTCCGCCTGGGCTGCAACAGGCTTTTCCGCAGCGGCAACAGGCCGATCAGTATCCTCCTCGATCTGGCGCATCAGATCCTCTGCCTTGGATTTCTTGGCAGGCTTCAGGTCCGGCTGGGCTTTTTCTTTTTCCTCCTGGGCACGGCGCTTATTTTCAATATGCTCGATACGCTTGTTTGCAATGTGATTCACCACAATAGATGCAGGCTCTGGAACTTCCACTTCCTCCTCTTCCCAGTCGGCTCTGGGTCGATTCTGTACAGCCCGGACAATGCTGGGAATGGTGATCTGCATGGCACCCAGCAGAGCGATCACAGCCGCCAGAACCAGAATAATGATGGCAATGGCGGTACCGCAAAGCCAACGAAGCAGCATGGCAACACAGCCGCAAAGCAGGCCTCCGGTAGTACCCTGGATGCCACCAACATACAGATCCCCCAGGAAGTTCAGTCCCTCGCCCAAGGCTGCGACAGGCATCATCAGATGAGCAATACAGCCGCAGATCAGCACGAAAGCACCGAGACTAACGGAGCGTAAAATCACAGGACGCTTGCCGCTAAATGCCTGAATGATAAACATATACAGCGAGGCAGGAATTGCAATATAGAAGCATATTTCACCAAATACGCCCAGCAGGAACTGATAGATCAGTTTTGTCAGAGCACCGTCCTGATTGAGGAAAATGACAAAAAACAGGATAAACAGGGCAGCGCAGATCGCAGAGCTGATCAACCGTGGCGGAATCTGAAACTTCTGTTCCTCAGGCTGTGTATCCCTTTTCTTGCGCGCAGACACATCGGACTTGCTGTTTTTCGTTTTGGAAGCAGCACGCTGCGCTTGAGAAGATGTCTTCTTCTGTGCCATATGTAACCTCCTGTCAAATCATCAGGTATAGAATGAAACCGAAGATCGCCAGTCCCCAGTTATAGTAAGCAAAAATGGTATAGCCCATGTTCACCGAGATAAATCGCATGGCTGCTATGGCAAGGCACGCACCGCCAAATGCAGCCGCTCCGGCAAGAATGCATTGCAGCAGATACACAAATGTGATCGCTCCAATGCCACCCGCCAGTAACGCAAACAGATCCAGTGCTGCCATCACCGCAAGCAGCGGGATCAGCAGTAAAAATGCTATGTCCAGCAGATAGCTTCTGGAGCAACCGCGGAAACTGCCTGCCGACAGCAAACTGCCAAGCCGGGAAATACCGGGAAATGCCGAAAAACCGGCACAAATGCCGAAGAATAGGGCTTCCAGACGGGAAAGATGGCGGGAATCCCGATTGGCGCCAGGCAAATAATGAGGCCAATAGATAAATGTGCCGGTGGCAAGCAGCATCAGCACAACCAACAGCAGGCTGCTGAAATAGTTTTGTACTACACTTCCGAGCAGCAGGCCAGCCAAAGCAGGCACAAAAATAGTCAGCACTACCCTTCCGTCCATCACCGCCAATATGTCCGGCTGCCGCTTGCGGCGCCGCGCAGGTTGCGATGCAATACGCATTTCATGGTAAACATGAAATGCACGATGCCGGCAAAGCATCACAAGCGCACCCAACGCCGCGGCATGGATGCAAAGGCGTAAAAGCGGCTGATTGGTATGAAAACCGGCTATTAACTGCAGAAAAAAGTCATGGGCTCCATTGGATACAGGCAGCAACTCGCCCAAACCGCTGAAAAAGCCATATAAAATATAAACAAGCCAGTCCATGCCTGTCCTCCCTTCCCATAGTCTATACGATTATAGCATACAGGTCTGGAAATTTCCACACAAAAGAGAAAATTATTTCTTATTTTTATCAATCATGCGGTGCAATGCTGCCAAGGCATCACTCAAACCACCCAATTTGTCAATCAAGCCGGAAGCAACCGCCTCTTTTCCGTAGAGAATGGTACCCACATCTGTTGCCATCTCCCCGGTTGCCATCATATAGTCCTCAAACTCCTTACGGCTGATGCGAGAATTGGCCGTAACAAAATCCGCGATCTGCTCCTGAATGCGGTGGAAATAACGATAGGTCTGGGGCGCACCCACTACCAGACCTGTCATACGCACAGGGTGAACGGTCATACTGGCTGTTGGAGTGATGAAGCTCTTTTTCGTGCAGACAGCCAGCGGGATACCAATAGAATGACCTCCCCCAAGAACAAGAGACACCGTAGGCTTTTTCATGCCCGCAACCATTTCCGCAATGGCAAGACCGGCCTCAATATCGCCGCCAACGGTGTTGAGCAACAAAAGCAACCCGTCAAATTCATCGCTTTCCTCAATACTGGCAAGCAACGGCAGAATGTGTTCATATTTTGTGGTTTTAACATTCTCCGGTGCCACCATATGGCCCTCTACCTGACCAATGATGGTCAGTGTATAGATATTTCCCTTTTGTGATCTTGTGACTTCGGCACCAAGCTCCTTGATCTGTTCCCGTTCCTCCGCAATCATTTCCCCACGATTCTTTTCACTCATATGGATCCTCCCGATGTTTTTTCATATCATACCCATATTTTCTTTACGCAATTCACCCTTGCGCATATTGACAACATAGGTTATAATATGTAAAGAAAACTACCAACAGAAAGGATTCATTATCATGCAGTTTACTTACAAAACCAGCGGCACCTGCTCCCGCGAGATCGTATTTGAAATTGAGGACGGTAAGGTGCGTAACCTGTATTTCATCGGCGGCTGCAACGGCAACCTGCAGGGCATTGGCAAGCTTGTGGAAGGCATGGAAGTAGACGAGGTCATCGCTAAGGTCGAAGGCATCAGCTGTGGCGGTCGCCCCACCTCCTGCCCCGATCAGCTGGCACAGGCTCTGAAGGCCGCAAAGGCACACGTATAAAGAATCAAGACCACGGAATACAATTTCGTGGTCTTGCTTTTTGCTTTTTTTGCGATATAATGAAAGAAAACAGGGAAAGAAGGCACATCACTTGACAAATTCTGAGTTACATTACAAGAAAATGACGGAAACACCGGTCGCGAAGCTGATCGTCAGTCTCGGTATTCCCACCACGATTTCCATGCTGATCACCAGCATCTACAACATGGCGGACACCTATTTTGTGGGCACGTTGAGCGAAAGCGCACAGGCAGCCACCGGTGTCATGTTTACTCTGCAGGCCATTATTCAGGGCATTGCCTTCATGTTGGGTCATGGCGGCGGCACCTTCATTTCCAAATACCTGGCTGCCCGGGACATCGACAAGGCAACTTCCTATGTTTCTTCCGCCTTCTTTGCCGGCGGAGCCGTAGGTGTGGTGTTGATGATTCTTGGTCTGTGTTTCCTGTCTCCCATGGTATACTTGCTTGGCAGTACCAGCACGATCGCCCCTCACGCCATGCAGTATGGACTTTGGGTACTGCTCGGATGCCCCATCGTAATCTGCTCCATGATTCTCAACAACGCTTTGCGTTATGAAGGCCGTGCGCTCTATGCCATGGTGGGCCTGACAGCAGGCGGTATCCTCAATATCTTCGGTGACTGGCTGCTGGTGTCAAAGCTTAACATGGGTGTGTACGGTGCCGGTATGGCAACTGCCATTTCTCAGCTTATCAGTTTCCTAATTTTGCTGTTCATGTTCACCCGCATGGCGCAAAGCAAGCTGCGAATCAAATCTGTCAGCCGTGATTGGCGCGTATACCTGTCCGTCTGCCGTGTAGGTCTGCCCTCTCTGATCCGCCAGGGATTAACCTCCGTGACCACAGGTGTCCTGAACAATCTGACACGGCCCTTCGGCGATGCGGCAATTGCCGCGATGGGTATTGTGAGCAAATATTCCATGTTCCTTATGTGCGTTGGTTTGGGTATGGGCCAGGGCTTCCAGCCTGTGGCTGCCTTCAATTATCAGGCCAGGAAGTACAGGCGTGTTAAGCAGGGCTTGATCTTTACCATGTGTTTCGGTCTTGTATTTATCGGACTGATTTCTCTGGTAAGTATCCTTTGGGCTGGACCGATTATCACGCTGTTCCAAAGAAAACAGGAAGTGATCGATGTAGGCAGCGTAGCGCTGCGCTTTGCAGCATTTGGCATGATGTTCATGCCCTTCTCCGTTCCGGTGAATATGCTGTATCAGAGCATCCAGAAGCCCACTATTTCTTCTGTGCTGTCGTTGATTCGCAGCGGTTTGATCACCATTCCCCTGCTTCTGATCTGCGTTCCTTTGATCGGGCTTACCGGTGTGCAGATCGCACAACCCACTGCGGATTTGATTGCCGGTTTGATCAGTATTCCCTTCATTATCCAGTTTGTGAAGAAGCACCCCAACGAATAAGCAAGAGCGCTGCGAAGGGCAGCGCTCTTTTTACGACTCCATATCACTTTTCTTCGCTTTACCAAGCAGTCTGTCCCACATTTTTTTGAGGAAGGATGGTTGATTTGCAGGAGAGATGACCTCCTCGAACGGTTCATCCAACACCCATCGTATCTCAGACTCCTCCAGCGCAATCACAAAATAGGGTTCATCAAAATCAAACTCTGTATCATTCATCGGGAAAAGGTCGGCCGCACCCAGGGCAAAGCGGTTTTTTCCGTGTTTCAATATCCTGCCAAACACCACATATTTTCCGGAATACAACACCAGATTATCGAGCCCATCCGGTGTCGGAATTTTCTCATAGGGCATCAGCTCATCCGGCGCCTCCACATCAATGCCAAACTGGGCCAAAAAGATACGCAAAGCCGGACAGTCAAAATCCACCGCCGCATAATAGTTTCTGCAATAGGCGCAATCACAATGTTCTGCCGCCTCGGCTGCGGAATAGGCCATGGTGCGCTCCATGTCGATATCGAATACCCAATCGGCGATCTTCAGGATCATACCTGTGCCTCCTGCGCCTTTTCCTGCTTGGTCAGTCGACGGTAATACCAAATACCGGCCAAGGTGATCACAAGAGTAATACCCAGAGAAATGCCTGTAAGTACATAGTTCTTCTCACCCATGGCCGCACCGGTAATGGTGGATGTAATGAGCGAAGGTATGCGGCCGATTGCAACAATGGCAAGCCATTCCAATGTCGTCAGCTTGGTAAGGCCGGCAAAATAGCTGAGCATATCCTTTGGGGTGCCGGGAATCAGCATCAGCAGAAAGCTGATAAGCTTGGTTTTCTTAGGATTTTGCAGGAACTTTATCTCCTCCAGTTTGTTTTTGGAGAAGAATACTTCCACCAGCTTCATGCCAAACTTTCGCACCAGTACAAATACGATCCAACTGCCGATCAGGAAACCTGCCAAGGTCAGCAAGCTGCCCTTCCAGAAGCCAAAGGCATAGCCTGCCACCAATTCAATAGGTTCACCCGGGATGAACGCAACCACAACCTGCAGCACCACCATGCCCACAAACAGCAGTCTTCCCCAAATTCCGGCAGAGTCGACCCACTGGCGAAATGCCTCCGGTTCTTCCGCAAAAGCAACAATGGGCTTGCCAACGAACCATGTAATCAGGCCCATGAAGGCTACAACAATACATACAGACACGATAGAAATGACTTTTTTGTGCTTTTCCGTCATAAATACACCCCTTTTCGGGATTATTGTACCATATCGCGCGAAAATATCAAGCCCACAGCATAGTTTCGCTGTGGGCTTGCAGAAATATTATTCGTTTGCAGCTTTGAGGATGTATTTGATCAGTTCGTCCTTGCCATTTCCTTTTTCGGCGGAGAACGGAATCACAGGCGTGCCATCGGGCAATTCCAAATCCCGGCGGATCACGGCCAAATTGGGTTCCAGTTCCGACTTCTTCAGCTTATCCATCTTATTGGCAACAACCACAAAGGGACAACCGCTGTCAAGAAACCACCGAGCCATTGTAATGTCATTATTGGTGGGAGCATGACGGTAATCCACGATCAAAACACCCAAATGGATGCGGCCAGCGGCAAAATAATCCTCCATCAGTCTGCCCCAGCGTTCTTTTTCCTTCTGGGATACCTGGGCATAGCCGTAGCCGGGCAGATCGACAAAGTAGCACTTCTTATCAACCGTAAAGTAATTGACATGGATGGTCTTGCCAGGCTTATCACCCACACGGGCGAAATTCTTGCGGTTCAAAATCCGGTTGATCACCGAAGATTTGCCCACATTGGATTTGCCTGCAAAGGCGATCTCCGGCAGACGGTTGCCCGGGAAATCCTTGGGGGCAGCCGCAGAGATCAAAAATTCCACATTGTTAAAATTCATACCGTACACCTCACTGCCGAATGCTGGGCTTGTGGGATTTTTTTATTTCACGGGGAATTTCCGTAAGCACACTCACCACGCTCTCGGCACTGCGTACCAACGCGGTATCAAGCACCGCATCAATACTGCGGGCAGTGACGAAATTGAGGCTCTTGCGGACAGTCTGGTCGATCTCCTCCAGATCACGCAGGTTATCTTCCGGGATAATGACGGTAGAGATACCGTGGCGAAGAGCCGCCATGGTCTTTTCCTTCAAGCCACCGATGCGCATCACACGGCCCCGGATACTGATCTCACCGGTCATGGCTACATCACGGCGCACAGGCGTACCCGTCAGAGCAGAAACGATCGCCGTTGTGACAGTAACACCCGCGGAGGGGCCATCCTTAGGCACGGCGCCCTCGGGGAAATGGACATGAATATCCTTGCTTTTGTAGAAATCGGCAGCCACACCAAGCGTCTTGGCATTGGCACGGATGTAGCTGAGAGCGGCATGGGCGGATTCCTTCATCACGTCTCCCAGATTGCCGGTCAGTTCCAGCTTGCCGGTACCTTCCATCACATTGACTTCTACCTCCAGCACTTCACCGCCAACGGACGTCCAGGCAAGACCGGTCACCAGTCCGATTTCATCCCGGCTGGGCAGCCGGTCGGGCAGGAACTTGCGTATGCCCAGATAGGTTTCCAGATCACCGCCGCGGACACTGATCTTTTTCAGATCAGGATTGTCAATCAGGCGCATATCTGCCTTCCGGCAAATCTGACCGATGGCACGCTCCAGATTACGCACACCGGATTCCCTGGTGTAGCAGGAGATGATTTCCATCAGTGCATCATCGGAAATGCGCAGCTGGGTTTTCTTCAGGCCATGCTTGGCAAGCTGCTTGGGAATCAGATGATTCTTAGCGATCATCTTCTTCTCTTCATCGGTATAGGAGCCCAGCTCGATAACCTCCATACGGTCCAGCAACGGGCGGGGCACAGTATCCAGCGTATTGGCAGTAGTCATAAACAGGCACTCGCTGAGGTCAAAGGGAATCTCCAGATAGTGATCCCGATAGGTCTTATTCTGCTCGCCGTCCAGAACTTCCAGCAGCGCGGCACTGGGGTCACCGCGGTGGTCGCGGCCCAGCTTGTCGATCTCATCGAGCAGCAGCAAGGGATTGCAGGAGCCAGCCTGCGTAATACCCTGCATAATGCGACCGGGCATAGCACCCACATAAGTCTTGCGATGTCCGCGGATTTCCGCTTCGTCATGAACACCACCCAGCGCGATACGCGCCATTTTACGGTTCAGCGCTGCCGCAATGGAATAAGCAATGGAGGTTTTACCCACACCAGGAGGGCCAACCAGACAAATGATCTGCGGCGGCATCTGGGGCGCCATTTGGCGCACCGCAATGATCTCCAGGATGCGCTCCTTCACCTTTTCCATGCCAAAATGATCACGGTCCAGGATCTTGCGCACATGGGCAACATCCACTTTTTCCTTGGTTCGTGTGTTCCAGGGCAGCTCCGTCAGGGTATCCAGATAATTGCGCAGGACGCTGGCCTCTGCAGAGCCAAAGGGCTGCTTTCTCAGACGGTCCACATCCTTCAGCACCTTCTTTTCAGCCTCTTCCGGCAGTTGCAGGGCCTTGATTTTGGTACGATAGTCCTCAAATTCGGACTCCTCATCCCCTTCGCCAAGCTCCTGGCGAATGACCCGCATCTGCTCGCGCAGATAGTAATCCTTCTGATTCTTATCCATCACCGCATGGGTCTTGGACTGAATCTCCGCTTCCAGCTGCAGCATTTCCATTTCCCGGTGCAGCAGGCGAATGGCTTGCTCCAGCCGCTTAACGGGATTGAGCTGGCACAGCAGCTTCGCCTTATCCCGATAGTCGATACCGGAATTCTGGGCAATGGAATCCGCAATGCGGCCTGGATCGGTGGAAGCCATCATTTTCAGCTGCACAGACTGGGCAGGATGCTCCAGAAGCTCACAGTACATACCGTAAAGCATATTAGCATCCCGGCACAGGGCCTGGTTTCTGATACTGTCACCGCCGGATTGCTCTGCAATGGCCTCTACAATACCGGACAGATAATCTGTCTCACGATCCAGCTCCGTAATCCGGGCGCGGCACATACCGCTAACCAATACGCGCAGGTTCTCACCCTGGTTTTTCAACACCTGCTTGACTTTGACCACAGTACCGACGGGATACAAGCCCTCAGGTTTGGGGTCATCATCCACAATATCTTTTTGGGGCACCAGGAACAAAATCTGGCTGCCCTTCATGGCAGTATCCAGCGCCTTGACGGACTTGGGTCTGCCTATATCAAAATGAACGGTCTGATCCGGGAAAACCGCCAGGCCACGCAGGGCTAAAATGGGCATCTGCCCGGAAATCAATTCAACGCTCATAAGTCACCTACTTTCTGAAAAAGAGGGGTAGAACACTACCCCTCTGCGCTTAGAAATTTAATTAAGCACCGATCTGGGCACGGGGATTGGCCTCATCACGGATGATCTGGGGCTGCGCACCCTCAATGCTCTGTGCCGTGATGATCACCTTTTTGATCGTCAGATCCGAGGGGATCTGGAACATGATACCGGTCATCACCTTTTCCATGACGGCACGCAGACCTCTGGCACCGATCTGACGATCCAATGCCTTCTGGGCAACTGCCTCCAGTGCGTCATGGGTAATTTCCAGCTCCACACCATCTAGCTCCAGCAGCGCTGCGTACTGCTTTGCCAGGGCATTCTTGGGCTGTGTGAGAATCTTCACCAGATCCTCTCTTTTCAGGCTCTCCAGGCTGGTAATTACAGGCAGACGGCCTACCAATTCGGGAATAATGCCGAATTTCAGCAGGTCATGGGGCTGAACCTGGGACAAAAGCTTACCCACATCCCGGTTTTTCTTACTCTGAACCGGAGAATCAAAGCCAATGGCAGATTTATCGGTACGCTTCTCAATGATTTTGTCCAAGCCGTCAAAGGCACCACCGCAGATGAACAGGATGTTGGTGGTATCCATCTGAATCAGCTCCTGCTGGGGGTGTTTTCTGCCACCCTGGGGCGGCACACCTGCAACAGTACCTTCCAGAATCTTCAGCAATGCCTGCTGGACACCCTCGCCGGATACATCACGGGTAATGGAGGTATTCTCGCTCTTGCGGGCGATCTTATCCATCTCATCGATGTAGATGATGCCGCGCTGGGCACGTTCCACATCAAAATCAGCAGCCTGCAGCAATCTGACCAAAATATTTTCCACATCGTCACCCACATAGCCGGCCTCCGTCAAGGTAGTGGCATCCGCGATGGCAAAGGGCACATCCAGAATTTTGGCCAGGGTCTGGGCAAAGAGAGTCTTGCCGGAGCCGGTGGGGCCAATGAGCAGAATATTGCTCTTCTGCAGCTCCACCTCACTGTTTTTCGCCAGGTAGATACGCTTGTAGTGGTTATACACAGCCACGGAAAGGGCAATTTTTGCCTCCTCCTGGCCGATGATATAGCCATCCATGTACCGCTTCATCTCCATGGGGGTAGGCAGACGCTCAGGCACTTCCTGCTCGTAAATGTCGTCCTCCAGCAGGTCGCAGCAGGTCTGGACGCAGTCGCTGCAAATATAGACACCGGGACCGGCGATCAGCCGTGCCTGGTTTTCCCGCTTGCCGCAAAAGCTGCAGCAAATGGGATTCTTTTCTTCCGTATTCGGCATATTATGCTACCGCCTTTCGGAAATTAGTGGTGCTCCAGCACCCGGTCGATGATGCCGAAGGCAGCGGCTTCCTGCGCAGTCATGAAATTATCACGCTCACAGGCGGCAGTAACTTCTTCCACGCTCTTGCCGGTGTTTTCCGCCAGGATAGCGTTCATTCGCTCCTTGATGGTCTGCAGACGCTTCATGTGGATAGCCATATCGGTGATCTGACCCTGGGTGCCCGCAGAAGGCTGATGGATCATGATCTCGGAGTTGGGCAGAGCCATACGCTTACCCTTGGTGCCGGCACTCAGCAGGAAAGCGCCCATGGAAGCGGCCATACCGACACAAATGGTGGCCACATCACATTTGATGTAACGCATGGTGTCGTAGATAGCCATGCCGGCAGTCACAGAGCCACCGGGGCTGTTGATATAGAACTGAATATCCTTATCGGGATCCTGGGCCTCCAGATACAGCAGCTGTGCCACGATCAGACTGGCGGTGGCATCGTTGACTTCTTCACTGAGGAAAATAATACGGTCGTTCAGCAGACGGGAAAAAATATCATAGCTGCGCTCACCGCGGCTGGTCTGCTCGACTACATAAGGAATCAAAGGCATGGACAAAGTCTCCTTTCAGGGTTTCAAAACATTGTAACCATAATTTGGAAATGATATTCCAACAATTGCGAATGTAGGGGACGGGTTACCCGTCCCCTACTTGGATGAAAATTACTCAGCCTTGGGAGCCACAGCTACAGCGTTGTCGGTGATAACCTTAACAGCCTTGCGAGTCTTCAGGTTCTCCTCGATCTCAGCAGTGGGGATCATTTCCTTGATCTTGGCAACCTCCAGCTCATACTGCTTGGCCAGCTTCTCGACCTCTTCCTCGATCTCCTCAGCGGAAACAGTGATGCCTTCAACCTCAACGATCTTTGCCAGGGTCAGGTTGATCTTGGCCTGCTTCTCGGCAGCGGGACGGAAGGCATTGCGCATGGTGTTCAGGTCGCCGCCCATCATCTTAGCGTACTGCTCAACGGAGTAGCCGCTCATCTGCAGCTGATAGGCAAAGCGCTCCATCTGGCTGTCCAGCTCGGCCTCGATCAGAGCCTTGGGCATCTCAACAGCAGTATTCTCAGCAGCCTTCTCAACACAAGCCTGCTCGAAAGCAGAGTCAGCCTGCTTCTTGGCATTCTCCTCAGCCTTGGCGCGGATGTCAGCCTTCAGCTCGTCCAGCGTGTCGAACTCAGAAACATCCTTGGCAAACTCGTCGTCCTGCACGGGCAGTACAACAGTAGCCAGCTTGTTCAGCTTGACATGGAACACAACAGGCTTGCCGGCCAGCTCAGCATGGTAGTTCTCGGGGAAAGTAATGTCGATATCCTTCTCCTCGCCAACGTTCATGCCGACGATCTGCTCTTCAAAGCCGGGAACGAACTGGCCGGAGCCCAGCTTCAGGTCGAAGTTCTCGCCCTTGCCGCCGTCGAAGGGAACGCCGTTGTCGAAGCCCTCGAAGTCGATGGTAGCGGTGTCGCCCATTTCGGCGGCGCGCTCCACAGTCTCGGTGGAAGCAATATTCTGAGCCATCTGATCCAGCTCAGCCTGCACCTGCTCGTCAGAGATGGCGGTATCAGCCTTGGGAGCCTCGATGCCCTTATACTCGCCCAAGGTCACTTCGGGGTAAACCTCGGTGAAGATGGTGATGGTGACGATGCCCTCAGCGCTGATGTCCATATCGGTCAGGCTGGGACGGCCAATGGCCTTGACGTCCTGCTTCACAACAGCTTCCTCATAAACTTCGGGGAAGATCTCTTCCAGGCCATCTTCATAGAAAACATGAGCGCCGTACATAGCCTCGATCATCTTGCGGGGGGCCTTACCCTTACGGAAGCCGGGGATCTGGATGTTCTTACGAGCCTTCAGATAAGCAGCGTTAACGCCCTTTTCCATCAGTTCCTTGTCGATCTCGACGGTGATCAGGGTCTCGTTGCCCTTCTTTTCAACGTTCTTAACAGTCATTGTGGTTTGTCCTCCTAAATCAGTCCGCAAAAAGCGGCTGTTATGTATATATTTTGCAACCTGTATATACTAGCAGAAAAATATGCACTTGTCCACTATTTTTTACGATTTCTTCGAAAAATCCTGTTCAAATTATATTTTTACCTCAGCCAGCAGGATATTTTTGTAGTTGATCTGGGCACTTTCCAAAGAAAGGGCTTCCTGAAGAATTTTCTGTGCCTCTTCGGAAACAATGGCACTGCGGGTCTGCGCGACCCAAGCCTCCTCACGACCAGCAAAGTACATCACGTGATAGCCGTACTGAGTCTTAACCAGACCCGTTTCACCCACTTGGCGGTTTTCGTCGAAGCACCAGTCGTTAAATTCTGCCACCATTTGTCCCGGCTTTACACCGGAATACAGGCCACCGTTGGTCACATTGCCACCCTGATCGTCAGAGTATTCATTGGCAAGCTGTCCAAAAAGTGCCTCCGTTTTATCACCGGCAAGATAGGCATCGTAAATCTTCTGGGCAGCAGCCTGACAGGCATTCCAATGCTCTTCGGTAGCGGAACTGCCGCCCATTTCGGAAACAACATTGTCGATCAGCACCAGAATATGCCGCACATCAATGGTATAGGAGCCGTCCTTTTTGACGCCTGCCGCAACCAGTGTTTCCTCGTTGGCATCGTAGTATGCCTCAATTTCTTCCATTGTGGGCGCAACGGCATTGCAACGTGTTTCATAATATGCGTAACCAAGATAATAGCCTTCCATGTAGGTCATATAGTCAGACAGTGTTACGCAGGAACCAAAGGTCGCCTGGACCATGGCATCCATGCTTTCAAAGCCGCCGGAGCTTGCCTGCTTCTGCAGGTTCTCCGGGATGGAGTCCAGCTTCTGCCGGTATTCTTCAGGCAACGTAAAGTCATTGCGTTTGGCAAGGGACTCCAGGGCTACGGTGTTCAGCCAGGACGTAATGGCGCTGTCAATGAAATACTGCTGCCAGGTAAATTTTCCATTGAATGCACAGGCCTGGGTATCCAGGGGCTTGGTATAGTCAAAGCCCAGATAGCTCAGGTAGTAATAATATTCGTTCAGGAAGTTATACACGGCAGACCAGTAATAAATATGGAACTGTGTATTGGTCAGCTTTTCATCACCAAAGGTGGCGACCACATCTTCTTTGTGGAGTTCCAGTTCACCGTTCTGATCGGTATAGGAAACCTTGCTGAAAATGTCATTTTCCAGAGAAGGAGGGGTGCTGGGCTCTGCAGCACCGGGCGTTGTCCCGTTGCCATAGGGCGCGCCGGTAGCCGGCTGAGACGGTGCGTCGGTAATATTCGTTTCATTGGAAGGCTCCATGCAGGCACACAACCCCAGAACCATAACAATCGCCAACAGCAGCGATATAATCTTTTTCATTCTTTTTCTCTCCTTATTCACACACCTTGACCGGTATGAAATTGATATAATCCGCTGCCACCAGCTTGAAATCCACACCGTCCCATTGCCCCTCCTGGGCCAGCTTATGGCTGGGTCCATGGAGATGACCGTAGAAGCATTTTCGGACTTCGTACCTGGTAAGCAGATCCAGGATCTCCTGACAAATATAGCCCTTGTAGCGGGGCGGATAGTGCAAGAACACCAGTTTCTGCTTGTCCCCTGCCGCCTTCAAGGATGCTTCCAGGCGCATCAATTCCCGTTTGAACACCTTTTCATCATGATCTCCGCTGCGTTCTTCCTCAAAGAACCAGCCACGGGTTCCGCAGATGGCAATGTCACTGTATTCGTAGAAATTGTTGTTCAGCAGGTGCATATTCTCGAAGCCATGCTCAGCGCAGAACTTGTGGAATTTTGCCGCGGTGGACCACCAATAATCATGGTTGCCCTTTAGTATGATCTTCCTGCCGGGAATAGCGTTGATAAAGGCAAAATCCTCTTTTGCCTGCCCCAAATCCAGTGCCCAGCTCAAATCACCAAGCAGCACGGTGGTATCCTCTTGTGTAATGACCGAAAGCCCCTTTTGGAGCTTGTCCATATATCCAACCCATGCTCCGCCAAAGATGTCCATCGGCTTGGGCGCGCCCAGGCACAGGTGCAGATCACCAATCGCATACAGTGCCATGGTGCCCTCCTTATTTTATTTTTCGCTCATGCGTCGGAAAACCTCGGAAGTATCCGTTCGCAGGAAACCAGCCACACGCTCTACATCGCAGGTAGGGCTGCGCTCAGCAATCAGCAGCACATTACGGCTTTCGCCGGTTTTTACCCGGTAGTCCAGCAAACTGCCGTAGGCCAGGGCCGCATAGGGACTGAACACATAGTTGCTTGTGCGGTACACGCTGTGGATAATGCTCTCCACCCGACTGTCGCTGATCACAGCCGCAAAGAAACCGGCACGCAGCTGTTCCAACTGCAATTCGTCCAGAGCGTAGAGACTTCCGGTACGGCAGCAATCCAGATACCGCAGGGTTTCCTCCATGCCAAGAATCTCAAAAATCAGGCGCTCTAAATTACGGGGCACCGCCACATCCGCTTCCGGCGTAACGGTTCTGGCCGCAGTACCGCCGGTAGCCATCTCACCATGGTTTAAAAGATCCCACAAAGCGCCGTTGTCATTGCAGCCACAGATAATATTGCCAATGGGCAGACCCATTCGGCGGCTGTACCAGGCAGCCATCGGTGTGGCAAAATCACCGGATGTAACCGCCACATCAAAAAGAGAATCCGGTTCAACCTGTCCGCCAGCCAAAAGCTGTCCGTAAGTAGCAAACATGGCCGCAATACGCACGGCAATCTGTACCCAGTTGGTGGGATTCTGTCCGGCTGCATCGCCACGCAGCCGGTCAGAAAGCATCTGCACCACATAGTCAAATTTATACTGACTGTTGTGCCAGCTTTCTGCCACAAAAATGCGGTGGGTTATGGTTCCGATCTGCACAGGGTTTCTGCCAACGGAAAACTCAATATCCCAGCCAGACAGTCCCGCAGCAAAGAAATGGTTCAGCACATAAGCCATATTATGTCCAAATGTGTGATTCTTCAACGCCTGAATCTCCTGGCGGTCAAAAGGCATCATTCGGAAGGGGGTAAACAAGCCACCGTCACCGGCGCAGTCCTGATGAATCGCCTTGTAAGCAGTCTCTACATTACTTTTACTTCTGGTTGCCGCGTACAGCACGCTTCATCACTCCCATCGCATTATTCCAGTAAATGTTTTCAACAATTTTTTCTCCGACGCCACGTTCCAGCAGACGCTGGGCCATAACGCCGTAGCTTTGAATACCCGCAAAGCCCTCCGGCAGTTCATCGCAGCCATCCAGGTCACCGCCAAGCGCAATATGCTGACCCTCGGGGTCCAGCTCCAGGAAATGGAGGATGTGGTCGCAGACCGTATCCAGATTCGGCTTTGCGCCCACAAACGGCGCGCACTGGTTAAAGCCCGCCACGCCACCGGTCCGGCAAATGGCACGGAACATATCGTCGGTCAAATTACGGCTATGGTCACACACGGCTCTGCTGTTGGAATGGCTGGCAATAATCGGTGCTTCGGTTACATCCATAATATCCCAGAAGCCCTCGTCAGAAGCATGGCTCACATCCACCAGGATGCCCAAGCGCTGGCATTCTTTCACATATTCCCTGCCCAAATCTGTCAGACCGCCGCCGGTCTTGTGGGAGCCGATTAGCACATTTTTCTCATTCCAGCCCAGAGTAGATGCTCGGAAGCCAACAGTATGCAGCATCTGCAGCAGCCCCGGATCAAAGCCGAAGCCGGCAGGTCCCTCAATGGATAAAACAGCGGACATGATGCCATTGCTCCGGTTTTCTTCAATCTCCTCCGGTGTAAAGGCCTGGCGGATCCGGTCAGGATTGCGTCCAACCTCATTGAGCACCACGTTCAGCTCCCGCTCAAACACGTCGTGAACCGTCATGGGCTTGGGCAGTTTTTCCCAGGGTGTTGTGAAACAAGCAAAAAACTGGCAATAGCCGGGCAGTTTGGATGCCCGTTCCAGGTCGATATGCAGATTATTGGTTTTCAGCTGTTTTTCCGGATAAAAATCCTTGCCCAGCATACCAAGGGCAGTATCACAGTGCAGATCAAATACAGGAAAGTTCATTCAAAAGCTCCTTCCAAGTGGGTAATTTCCGGTTTTGGGGTGTCACGGCCCTGCGGACAGTAAATTTCGATGACATCGAAACGCGGCTGCAGTTTTGTCGGGTTCTTGGATAAATAGAACGAGGCGGTGATACGGATCTTATCCTGCTTGCGCCAGTCCACATACTCCCGCGCAGACGCAAAAGCATCGGATTTTCGCAGCTTAACTTCCACGAACACCAGATACTGCCGGTTTTGGGCAATCAGATCGATCTCGCCAAACCGACTGCGAAATCCTTGTGCAATCAGTGTGTATTTTTTCTTACGTAAATACTCTGCAGCAAGGGCTTCTCCCCAGGCGCCGTCCAAATTATGCTTCGCCATAGAACTTCTTCAGGAAGGTCATACGGTGAATGGGACTGGCACCCAGATTTCGCAAAGCCTCATAATGGGCCTTGGTGCCATAGCCCTTGTGAATTTCAAAGCCGTAGCCGGGATATTCCGCAGCCATGGCCTCCATATAATCGTCACGGGTCACCTTGGCAAGCACAGAAGCCGCCGCAATATTGGCGCTGCGGCTGTCACCCTTTACCACGGTTTCCACATTTATACCAAAATCCTTCTGTCGATTGCCGTCGATCAGTGCAAGGTCAGGGCGAATTTTTAGCTGTTCCAGAGCACGCTCCATGGCAAGAAAGGTTGCCTGCAGAATATTGAGCCGGTCAATCTCCTCATGGCTTGCAAAGGCAATGCCATATGCAATTGCCTGTTCCTTGATGACGGGCATCAGCTCCCGGCGCCGTTTATCCGTCAGCTTTTTACTGTCATTCAGGCCGGGAATCACAAGTCCCCTGGGCAGAATGACTGCGGCAGCGCAAACTGGCCCGGCCAGAGGACCCCGGCCTGCCTCATCCACACCGCAAATGATCTCGATACCATTTTCAAAGTGGGCATTTTCAATTTCCCACAGATTCACTTCACTCATGTCAAATCCTCCGGTGCTTCCAGTGTAAAGCGACCCAACTTGCCGCTGCGGAATTCGTCCAGCAACACCTTTGCCATCCGCTCGGTATTGATCTCACCGCGGGCGAGCAGAAATCCACGCTTGCGCCCAGCGGCCTCCAGAAGCTGCCAGCCGGGCGTGCCGGGCTCACAGTCGATTCCGTAGCGTTCCTTCACCTTGTCGGGATAGTGGCTCCAGAGCAGCTCTATCAGGCGGCAGGACAGCTCCTCGATGTCAATCACATCCTCCTTCACCGCACCGGTGTAGGCCAGCATCAGGCCCACATTGGGGTCTTCAAACTTGGGCCAGAGAATACCGGGGGTATCCAGAAGCAACAGATCCTTATCCACAGCCACCCACTGCTTGCCGCGGGTAACGCCGGGGCGATTCTCTGCCTTGGCACCCTTACGGCCGGAAATCTGGTTGATGAGGGTAGACTTTCCCACATTGGGGATACCCACGATCATAAGCCGCAGGGATTTAGTCATGCCGCGGACAGCGTTTCTTTCAATTTTTTCATGCAGCAGCTGCCGTACAGCCGGCGTAAAATTGGCAATACCGCGGCGGCTCTTGCAGTCTGTTGCCACCGCTGCCATGCCCTTTTTCTTAAAATACTGGGCCCAGCGGTTTGTGGCGTCCGGATCAGCCAGATCCAAACGGTTCAAAATCACCATCCGGGGTTTGTTTCCGCAGATGCTGTCAATATCCGGGTTGCGGCTGGAAACAGGGATACGGGCATCCACAATTTCACAGACTGCGTCCACCAGCTTCAGATCTGCTTCCATTTGCCGTCGGGTCTTGGTCATGTGACCGGGATACCACTGGATATTCAAGTTTTCCTGCATTATTCGATCACTCCAATTCTATCGTAGTCCCGATTTCCAAAGGAATCAGCCCCTGGCAGCAGCAGAAAAATAGCTTTACCTAAAATTTCACGCTTGTCGATCAGACCGATGTCCGGATTGCGGCTGTCCATGGACTCCAATCGGTTATCGCCCATCACAAACACACAGCCTTCGTCCACAATCAACGGAAACTCTATACCCTCCGGGCGGGTGGTAGGCGAATGAATGTAGGGCTCATCCAAAGGCTGATCGTCTACATAAACCGTACCTGTTTTGAAATCAATATCTACCTTTTGCCCCTCGGTTGCAATGACACGCTTGATGATGCACTCACCGCCCCGGAAGGAATCCTTGCTGGCAACAATAATGTCACCAGGTTTCGGATCCCTGTAGAACACATTGTTGAGGATCAGCAAATAGTCTCCGTCCTGAAGGGTGTCATACATGGAATTGCCCACCACGACAACATTCCGGAAAAACAGAATATACACCACCATAAAGGTGCAAATAATCACCAGAATATCCTTGGCATCCTTAAAAAAAGCCTGTCCACGGGTCAGCTTCTTTTTGGCAGGTTTTGCAGTCTCTTCACCAACGGGTTCATCCTTCGCAGCATCCTGATGGGATACTGACGGAATCTTTTCAAAATCAAATTCTTCTTGCAAGATCATTTCCTCCAAACAGTACATAGCGATAGCAATATACCATATCATTATACACGCAATTGACAAAAAAGAAAAGCCCTAATTGTGTTTTTAGACAAATAAAAAAAGAGGGTCTCCCCTCTTTTTTTATGAAGTTGTGAATTACACCTGCTCCTTAACCTTAGCAGCCTTACCCATGCGATCACGCAGGTAGTACAGCTTAGCGCGGCGAACCTTACCCTTGCGGATCGTCTCCACCTTGACAACACGGGGAGAGTGCACAGGGAACACCTTTTCACAGCCAACGCCGTAGCTGATACGACGAACGGTGATGGTCTCACCGATGCCGCCATGCTTGCGGGCAATGATGGTGCCTTCGAACACCTGAATACGCTCACGGGAGCCTTCCTTGATCAGCACGTGCACACGAACAGTGTCGCCAACCCGCATTTCGGGCAGCTCTTCCTTCATGTACTGGCTGGACAGAGCCTTAACCAAATCCATATCTTTGTCCTCCTTAATGTTAGGCGTTCTTGCGAGTGTTTCATCCGGCGATATGGTTCCCGGCACCCCAGAGGACTCACCTTGTTTTAAGACCGAGGTATTATAACATAGGTTTTTGCAAAAATCAAGAGGAAATTTCATAAAAACATTACTTTTTTCTCATATTTTTGCAGGAAATCACGGCATCTGTACGCCTGTTTTGCCCCCATCCGCAAAAGGGGACAGGAAAGCATCCCCTAACTGCAAATTCCTATTGTTTATAGCACCGGGATCAGCAGCATCCGCTCCGGACTTGGCTGACCTGTAATGCCGTTGGCCTCTTCGATGGCTTCCACCGTGGAACCGCACCCTTTTGCAAGCTCCCATAGACTGCTTTTGCCACATCTTTTCAAGATAAGGGACGGACGATTGGGATCTGGGGCAATCATCTCCCCTACTGTAAGTCCTGTCACCATGGGAATCTTCTGCAGTACACAGGTTTGCACATCCATGGAAGCAGTGCTGCTCACACGCAGGCCATCGCTCATTGGCATTGCTGCCCCCTGTCCATGGGTGCTGACCCCAAGACGGAAATTGCAGTCTTCCTCTGCCGGCAATTCCCAGCGGCCCGACCAATTCTGTAGGGCGCATTGCAGCTGATTCTCCTGATCGTAGTAAAGTATTTGGAACATCCCCGGCAGCTCCACCACCAGAAGGCCTCCCTCCCGGTACTGGATCGGGTGATCGCCGCGGAACTCCACATCCACCACTTTTTGCGCTTGTACCGGCATATCTGTCTCTGCTTCCATCGTCTGCTGCAATCGGTCAAGCAGTACCGGAAGCTGTAGCTGCTCCCTCACTGGCGTTACACTGCGGTAAAGGCTGTACGCATCCTCTGCAACCGGAAGCAAACAGCGGTCATACACAGCATACTGGGCAATCAGGCCGCATTTTATCTGCATTCCCTCCGGCTGCAGGGTGTACTCGGTGTCGGACAGCGCCATGGTAATGGACGCAATCGCCTCCTTATCGTGCTCCTTATCCAGCTCAGCAAATTGCGCAAAGGGCATTTCCAGCGTGCCACTGCTCAATCTGCCATCTTCCCCCAAGGAAACATACTGGGCAAGTATGTGGCCGCGTAATACCAGACGGCTGCCGGTTACCGCCTGCTCTGTCAGCACGGGAATCACGCGGCACGACAGGATTTTCTTCGGCATCGCTTCCGGCATCGGTATTGTGTCCTCCACGGTAAACAGCTTCTCCCCTGCTTCCTGCATCAGCTGTACAGGATAGGTGCGTCTGAGCAGACTGATTTCCGCTGGTACTTCCTCTGTGGTATACACAGCACTTTCCTCCGGTGAAAGCGCCTCACCCAGCAGGGCAAGCGATGCTCTAATCAGCATCTTTCTGGGTGAAAGAACACGCCCATCCAGACTGCGCAGGCGCACATCCGCACTGATCACACCCTCCCGTCTGTTTTCCGGCAACGACCATTTGGCCTGGAAAGGGATCCACCCCTCCATGCACTGTGGCTCATTGTCACCGTCCGGAATGTAAAGCACCCACACATTCACGCCGCCGTTGATATGGACCGTATCCGTACGCCACTCCTTGCCCCGCAGCCGCACCTGTCCCCAGGCGCAAAGTATCCGTCCAACATCCGGCATCCCTTCTGTCAGCCGCAGCTCCAGGGTTTGCTCCTGATTCTGTACCTGACGAACGGCACTGCGCAGATAGGTGCAGGGTGTAGATTTCCATTGCAACTCCATGCAAATCACTCCTTATATGAAAATATGCGTACTACATCCTATTCACCGGTGGACAAGATTATGCCTGGAATGGTTACTTTTTTTGCAAAAGCAACACACCACCAACGATGAGTCCGATTCCTGCACAGCAGCAGAAAAAACCGGACTCAAAAAAACAGGCCAACAGCAATCCGATGCCAACGCCGCCTGCCAGTACTCCCAAGAGCTGATTTCTTCTACACATGGGCAACACCTCCCTGAAAAAGTGTATGCATCAGATTTTCGATCATGAAAAAATCGCACTCATACAAAAAGGGCCGCCCTTAATGGCGGCTCTTTCGTTAGTGCTGATCCAGTATCTCTTTGCACGTTGCCAGCACTTTGGAAATAATGGGAATACAGGTACTTCTGCCGTATCCGCCCTCCTCAACACAGACGATGAAGGCAAGAGGGTATTCTTCGTCAGTCACGAAGCCGGTAAACATGGCGTTGGGCTTCTTTCCGCCGCCCACCTCACCGGTTCCGGATTTGGCACAGACGGTCAGTCCGTGAAAATGCTCATCACCGTAATAGCCGGTAACATTATTGCGCATCAGCTCTGTAAGCGTCCTGGCGGTCTCTTCGCTCATGATCCGCTCCATGGGTGTGAGGGGCGCAGTATAGGTCATATCCCCGCCAATACGCACGGATTGCACCACATAAGGCTGTACGCCCTGCCCGCCGTTGGCGATTGCGCCAATATAGGTAAGGAAGGCGCAGGGATTGATTTGATCCTTATGCTGACCGATGGCGCTCCAGGCCAGTTCCACATCGGCTGCATTCTGCAGCTGTACATTTCCTTTCACCGTGGTAATGCCATCAAAACGGACAGGCTTGGTAACCCCATAAGCCTCCACATATTTCTGCAGGTTCTCCCGGCCGATCTGCATGGCTATTTGAGCGTAGGCGCAGTTACACGAGCGCATCATGGCTTTTTCCAGGTCCACAGTGCCGTGAGCCCGCTCACAGGTAACTTTATCAGGGCCAAAGGCATAGGAACCTGTACAGGTGAAGGTCTGCTGCATAATATCCGGAATGGTTTCCAACGCCGTGGCAGTAGTAACGACCTTGAAAATAGAGCCCGGGATATAGGCCGCCTGCAGGAAGCGGTTGAAATAGACCCCCTCATAAGCATCTTTATTTGCAGAAAAATCCGGAATGTTATCTGGGTCATAGGTGGGTGTAGTAACCGCACAGATCAGCTCACCTGTCTTATAATTGTAAACAGCAACTGTTCCCTTTCGGTTTCCCAACGCTTCCAGCGCAGCCTTCTGTACCTGCGCGGAAAGAGTCAGGGTAGCCTGTCCCCCCACATTACCGTAGTTGTAGATACCGTTAATGGGATCATAGCCCAGCATTTCCTTGGTGTAGTGGATCAATGCCGGCGCGCTGATATTGCCGGCCCGGTCACCGATCCAGTGGACGGTTGCCTGCCGGATGACGCTGTCTGTACTGTAGGTACGCTTACCGCTAAGGTCCAACAGAAAATTGCCGTCCCGATCCACAACTGAGCCCATTGTCAGCTGCAGTTCCTTTTGCGTTTCCTCGTAGACATGGGGATTGCCGGAATGCAGCGCCCATTTTTCAGACATGGTGACATACTCATAGAGGAAAAAGCCAAGGCCACCCAGCAGGATGCTGACTACCAGCAGCAGCGCCCAGGCTCTGATCGCAATTCTATTCATCCTCATTCCCCCTTCCCGGGAGTCTGACAGCAAAGCTGGCGTTCTGCCGGGTATCCGCCGCTTTGATAAAGGCCAGAAGGCCCCACACACAAATCATACTGCTGCCGCCGTTGGACAAAAACGGAAAGGTCACACCGGTCAGCGGCAAAACATCCACCGTGCCTAGTACATTGAACATGGTCTGTACCAGCAAAATCGCAGATGCAGTACAGGCGCCAATGGTGTAAAAGCTGCTGCGGCCAGATTTGGCACTGCGCAAGCTGAACAACGCCAGCACCACAATGCACAGTATCAGCAGTACCATCATCACAATGCCCCACTCCTCCGAAATGGTGGCAAATACCACATCAGAATCCGCCGCAAACAAGCGCTTCATCTTCCCCTGACCAATGCCCAATCCCCACAGACCACCGGAGGCAACGCACATCAGCGCCTGTGTCTGCTGATAACCGGCACCGTAAGGATCCTCCCAAATATGGCGCCAGGTCTCAAAACGCTGCAGCGCATGGGGTGCAATCTTCAGTCCGATCACACCGGCAAAGACCAATGCTGTACAAGCCAGCGCAACTGTGCCAACACTGCCCGAACGCAGGTAGGCAATGATCAGAAAGGCGCAGAAAAACACCAGTGCAGTACCAAAATCATTCATAAGCGCCAAAAAACCGCAGAGCATAATCGTATAGGCGATAAACAGAATGATGTTGCGTTTTTTCATCAGTCTATCCATAGTAGATGCGCCCACATACACAAAGCAGACCTTGGCAAATTCCGAGGGCTGCAGGGACATACCGCCGATAACCAGCCAGTTTTTCGCACCGTAATAGCTTTCGCCAAACAGAAGCGTGATAACCAGCAGCCCGGCACCGCCGATGGCAGCAAGGTAGCGGATTTTCTTGGCGCGCTCCAGATCCCGCATACTCCAGCCCACCATGAGGAAGGTCAGGATTCCCAAAAGAACCGCCAGCAACTGCTTGTCCGTTTCCTTGGGCGCAACGGTGCTGATCACCGCCATGCCCATGGAGCAAAGGAAAAACGCCAGGGTTTCCACCTCAAAGGCCGGCCGGCGGATAAACAGATAGAAGATCAGCAGCAGCCACTGCAGCACCATAAGGCCGATCCAGCCAATCAAAATATCAGCTGTATGCCCGGTGCTGCCCAGCAAAAAGCCCAGACAGGCACAGATTTGAAACACGCTCAAAAGCAGAAGATTGGACACACTGCGCATACCCGACGACGCCTTGCTGCGCAGCGTCGCCATTGTCTTTTCCTGTTTCGCCGTAACCGGCAGAAAACGAAGCTCCACACCGCCAATTTCAATGACATCCCCGGAAAAAATCTGACAGATGTCCACAAGATCACCGTTGAGCAATGTGCCATCCTTGGAATCGGCGTCGGAAATGGTCCAACTGCCGTCATCATACCGAGTCAGAACGGCATGATTGCGGGAAACGGTGGGAAACTGTACCACAATATCACAGTGACGGCCACGGCCGATCACGTTTTCCCAATGGGTGATGGGCAGGCGTTCGCCATTGGAAAGGACGAGCCACGCCCAGATCTCAGGCTCGCGCCTGTGGGTCAGCAGGGGCCATGCGCAGCGCAGCAGCAAAATCGCCGCCATAACGGGGGCGGCATAGCGCATAATGGCATAAAACACATTGGCATAGGTCACAAGATCCAGTTCGTTCGGCATACACAGCCCCTCCTTTCCGCTTTTTCCATACGATACCACAACCAAACAAAAAAATCAATTTTCTATTTGTTAATATTCCCGGATATGCTATAATGAACGATGGAAAAAGCGCCCATGGAAACCACGGGCGCAAATACTATGGATAGAATACGGTTGCTTATGCCTCCTCCCTGGACGCAAGGCAAAAAGAATCGAACAACTCGTTCCACGCCTGGGAAAGCTTGCCTGCCGCATCTGCATCTGCACTGACACAGAGGGTATAGTGGCAATTCCCATCGTCTAAAATTGCACCGCGGCATAGAACATCTCCTTCCTCGCCGGCGGCTACCCATACCCAGTCATAGCGTTTGTGGTCGCCGCATTTACTCTCGATCACAGTCAGCTTCGCCGGATCATAGCCGCTTAATGTTCGGATGGTTGCTGCAATATCACCTGCTCGTAGATTTTGCAGGCTCATTGTATAACCGTCGCAGCTATACAAAATGTCCGTCCCCGACGCCGTGAGTACCGACGCATCCTCCGGAAAATTCAGCAGGATTTCCCGGTAATTTTCCTGCTGCTGCCCCACGTGCACAACATTGCCCAAGGTTTCATAAACCGGCTGGCTGCAGCCGGTCAGCACCACCAAAAGTAAACAGATACTGATTGCCACTTTCAAACAAAACCCCTCCAGAAAGGAAACTATATGATTGATTTGCTTGTTTACCTGGTTCTAATAAATGCGGCTTCCCTGTTCATTATGCTTGTGGATAAAATCAGGGCCAGGAAAAATTTCTGGCGCGTTCCGGAAGCGCTGCTGCTGGGCATCTGTGCCATAGGCGGCAGTTTAGGCGGACTGATGGGTATGAAGCTGTTTCGGCATAAGACGCGGCATCCCCAGTTTTCCGTGGGTATTCCCGTCATGCTGGCACTGCACATCGTGTTGCTGGTCATGCTCTGGGCGCGTTAAAAAAATGGCAAGGGAGCCGTCCAACAGGGCGGCTCCCAACTTATTATGTCAGCATAAGCTTTGACGTTACAATCAGATTGAGCAGGCACGCTCCAATCAGCGCAAGAACACCCCTCGCCCGAAAGAAAGCACGCCGCTGCCAGAGCAGCACCCGTTCTGCTTTCCACCAAACCTGTAGCTGTTCATGCTTTGCAATCAGCACCAACACCGCCGCCAGGAAAAATCCGATCATGACGGTCCATAAAATCCAATCCGTCACGATTCCGGGCAAACACACCAGAAGCTGCGGCAGCAGCAAGGCAAAGACCAGGTTGTTGAAAAGATGCAGTATTACCGCCCACACAATGTGGTGTTCCAGCGCAACATAGCCCAATACAAGTCCCAGCAACACAGCATAAGACACTTGAGAAAGGCTGCCGTGAAACAATCCAAACAGCAACGATGATGCAAAAACAGCCAGTTTTTTGCTGTATGGGGCAACTGTGCGCAGCAGCAAGCCACGGAACAGCAGCTCCTCCGCAATCGGTGCGGCAATGCCCACATACAGGAACATGGCAAGTCTATCGGTCTCGTTCGTACCCGACTGAAGACCGGAGGGCACCGATCCCCAGGCATCCCATAACCCTTTCAGACCCATTTCAAGCAGTTGGGCCACCAGCTGCGGTGCCATCGCCAAACAGAGCAGGGCGAAAAAGCCGCCAAATGGCATTGGCTTGCCCTTTTGCCATATCACCTTGGTGAAATAACCGGGTCCTTTCCACAGAAGCAGACCCAACACAGCAACCAAGGCAAACAGCAGATAGCTTCGGCCTGCAGCTTCCGCCATACCCACAAAACCTGCGGTATTGAGCATGGCAAAGTAGATCAGCAACGCGCCGCTTGCGATATTGGTCTGCTTGCGCAGTTGTCTGTACAGCAGCACGCTATCCTTCATTCTCAACCCTCCAAGGCAGCGAGAATGGCCTCTGCGCACTCCATGCCATCAATGGCAGCGGACATAATGCCGCCGGCATAGCCAGCGCCTTCGCCACAGGGATACAGACCCTGCACACTCACAGATTGACCTTGTTCGTTACGGACAATGCGCACCGGCGACGAGCTGCGGGTCTCCGGTGCGGTCAGTACCGCGTCATACGACGCAAAGCCCTTAAGATTGCCGTCTAACTGAGGCAGCGCTTCCTCCAAGCAGCGGGTAATCTTCTCCGGCAAAACCCTATGCAGATCGCACCAATGAACACCGGGGCGATAGGTAGGCAGCACCCCGCCTGGACCGTCACTGGGTTTGCCCGCCAGAAAATCGCCTACCTTCTGTGCCGGCGCGCAGTAGCTGCCCGTTACATTGTAGGCAGCCTGTTCCATTTCCCGCTGCCATTTCACACCGCCAAGCACGCCTTCATAGGGAATATCGTCAGGGTGTATGGTAACCAGCAACGCGGCATTGGCATTCTCCCCTGCCCGGTCTGCATAACTCATACCGTTGGTGACCACGCCGCCCACTTCCGATGCCGCCGCCACCACATAGCCGCCGGGACACATACAGAATGTGTAGACTGTGCCGTCATCCAAGTGTTTGACCAGCTTATAGTCCGCGGGAGGAAGGACAGGGTTCTCTGTGCCGTACTGAGCCCTGTCGATCAGGCTTTGCTTGTGCTCAATCCGCACGCCCATGGCAAAGGGCTTTCGCTCCATGGCGATTTGCTTTTCCTGGAGCATGGTAAAGGTATCCCGGGCGCTGTGGCCGATGGCCAGCACAGCCGTATCACATTCCACCACACGGCCATCATGCAGTTGCAAAGCAGTCAGCTTCCCGTTTTCACTGCACAAGTTCACCACCTGAGAATGGAAGTGCACCTCACCGCCCAGTTCAATAATCCTTTTCCGCAAATTCTGCACCACATCCAGCAGCACATCTGTACCTACGTGGGGCTTGGCATCAAAGAGAATGTCCTCCCCTGCTCCAAATTCCACAAATCTCTGCAAAATCCAACCGATGCGGGGATTATTCACGCCGGTATTCAGCTTACCGTCGGAGAAAGTACCGGCTCCGCCCTCACCAAACTGGACATTGCTCTTTTCGTCCAAACGGCCGGTCTGCCAGAACTTTTCCACCTTTTCATGGCGGCTCTGGGCATCCTCACCACGTTCCAAGACGATGGGCCGCAAACCTGCCAGCGCCAGCACCAGGGCAGCAAACATACCACCAGGGCCAAAGCCCACCACCACAGGCCGTTTTTCCGGCTGTGCCTTGCATTTTGGAACTTTATAGTAGGAAACTGGAGCAATCGCAGCCCGTTTACAGCCGGATTGCTTGAGAAGCTTATTTTCATTGCCGTCCACGGCAACATCAATTGTGTAGACGACCTTTACATCCGGTTTTTTGCGGGCATCGATACTGCGCCGCACAATGCTAACCTGTCGAATTTTTGAGGCACTGATTTTCAGCATTTTTGCCGCTTCAAACCCAAGCTGTGCCGGATTATGCTCCGGCGGCAGGGCAATTTCACGAATTCGAATCATGGCATTTCCTTTCCTGCGGCATGGCCCGCGCAGCGGCCGGAGGACCAGGCCCACTGCAGATTATAGCCGCCGCAATCACCGTCAATATCCAGCACCTCACCGCAGGCGTAAAGCCCGGGTACCAGGCGGCTTTCCATGGTTTCCGGGTCAAAATCCGCGGTCACGATGCCACCGGCGGTGACCTGGGCGGAATCCATTCCCATGGGCTCGGTCAGAGGAACCGGCAGTTCCAGCGCCGTCCGGCAGGCCTTTTCCAGCTCCCAATCCTCCAACTGACGAATGGGGGCGTGCAAAGAAATGCCCGCCTCCTTGACCACCACCCGGCCAAGTCGGTTATGAAGAATGCCGGTGAAAAGGTCCTCTGCTGCCAGGTTTGTTTCCCGCTTTTTTTCCAGCATAGGCAGAATCTTGTCCAGCGCCTCCATATCGGGCAGCAGATCCAACCAGCAGACCCAGCTTCCCTTTTCACGGCATACATCACGGGAAACATCGAAGATCACCGGACCCGACAGACCGTGCTCGGTGAATTGGATCTCGCCCTGGCTGGAAGCATGGAGTCGGTCATTGCGCACGATCGCCACATGACACTGGGCACGGACACCCTTGAGGCTGGCGCAATGGACCCAATCGGATCGGATCTGCACCAGGGTCGGGCGCAGCTTGGTGACCTTGTGGCCAAACTTCTGCAACAGCTTGTAACCGGACATGGAGCCGCCCAGCTTTGTGCCAGCCAAACCGCCGCAAGCAACGATCAGCTTATCACAGCAAAACGCTTCATCCGCGCTTTCTACGGTGAAGCCGGAATCATTTTTGCGCACTTTTATCACTTCAAAGCCGGTGAGCACTTGGATATTTGGCTTTTCCAGAGCGAAACGCAGCACATCCAGCACGGAATTGGCCTGATCGGAGAAAGGATAGACCCGGCCTGATTCCTCTGCCACCGTGCAAAGGCCCAGGCTTTCAAACCACTGCAGGGTGTTATTGACATTGTATTTTTCAAGTGCATGGGCGGCAAATTCCGGTTGTTCACCATGATAGTTATAGCGCAACGAAAGATGCTGATTTGTCAGATTACAGCGCCCGTTGCCAGTGGCCATCAATTTCCGCCCTAGCCTTGCCTGGCGTTCGAAAAGCAGAACCTGGACCTGTTCATTTTCCGCAGCAGCCAGTGCCGCGGCCATACCCGACGCACCGCCGCCAATAATTCCGATGACCATAGTGTCTGTTCTTCCTTTCACATTTTCGTTTATCGAAACGGAACGATAAATCCCAAGTTGTTTTCCTCATTATACACGATTTTTATCCGATGCACAAGAAAAAACTACTTCCCACCGGGGAAAATCTGTGTTATAATGCCACTTGGTGATACAATGGATCGTAACAACATCGAAAAAATCGCCCAAACGGCAGAGGACAGACTATTGCTTGCCAAGGTTTGGGACAAAATAAACGCAGGTATGCGCAAAAACAGATTGGCATACACCTGTTTCCTTTCTCCACGGGAGCTGGAAATGACCCGGTATTTGTTCGGTGATCTGCCGGGGCTGTTTTCCTTCGGCGGCTATGACGATGCGGAGCGAAAAATGCTTTGCTGGCTTCCGGAATATCTGGAAGAAGATGCCCTGTACGACTTTGACAGCCCTCTTGTCTGTCTGCGCGCCGCTTTTTGGGACGGAGATGCCCCAAGTCACCGGGATTTTCTGGGGGCGCTGATGGGCTCCGGCATTGCCCGGGAAATGGTTGGCGACATCTGCGTGGGCAAGGGTCACTGCGATTTCTTCGTGACAGCGGACATTGCGCCCTATATCCTGCAGAATTTCACCAGCGCCGGCAGGACCCATCTGCATTTGGAGAGGATACCCCTGTCCGAAGTGGTGATTGCCGATCCGGAGGTCAAGGAAATCCGGGATACGGTGGCATCGCTTCGGCTGGACAGCATCCTTTCTTCCGGTTTTCGTATTGGAAGGAGTCTTGCCGCCCAGTATATCACCCAGGGCAAAGCAGCCATCGATGGACTGCCCTGCGAAAAGCCGGACAAAGCCGTAGCAGAGGGTATGAAAATCTCTGTACGCGGTCTGGGCAAAATAAAACTGAAATCCGTCAACGGCCAGACGAAAAAGGGCCGCATTTCAGTGGTCATTGACCGCTACATCTAAATGTCATTGCGAACCAGTGCGCACACTGGTGTGGCAATCCCCAATATAGGAGTACAATTTTTCTTAATCAGTGAGGTAAATCTATGAATATGGATCAAGTGATCGCAAGAATCAATGAACTGGCCCGCAAGGTCAAGGCCGGCCAAACCCTGACGCCGGAAGAGCTGGAGGAACGCACCAAGCTGCGCAATATCTACAAGGAATCCGTTGTAGGCAACTTGAGAGCCCAGTTGGAAAACACCACCATCGTCTATCCCGATGGCACAAAGAAAAAGGTAACTCATAAGTAATAATACAGGAACCACAAGATCAAACTAAAAGAATGATGACGAAACCCCGACAAATCTGTCGGGGTTTCGTCATTGTAAATTTAAAAAGCAATTATTCACCAGCGCATCATATTCTTTACGGTCAAACGCAAAACTGCAGCAAGAAAACCAGTCGATATTGTTTTCGTTCTGATAATACGGAAATGTATAATTCACTCTTCTGCGGAATAATTCCTCTGACCAATGACCACTAATCCAGTCCAACCACTCAGGACTATCTACCTTTGCCAATGCAATATTATCACCGTAACGCATCTTGTCTTCTTCTGAATAGGATTCAACGCACAGAATGCCGCTGCGTTTTTCTTCTTCAAAGGATTCGCGGGAATGGTTGACCGTTCCTATCCGTTTCCATATTACTTTGTCGTCTTGCTTAACAACATCCGCTACGATTACGATACAAGAAAAATCAAGATCTTCCGGACAACTCAAAATGGGCGTAATTGCGTTATTTTGATTTAGAACAAATCGCATGAATCTGGCATCACCTTCGTGATCATATTCATTCGTCCAACAGATCACTAAATCATCAGCAGGAGAAATGCGTTTGGATAACTCGGAGCGATCAGCGATCCACTGATCGATATACTCATAAATAGGGCGACCATCGATGAAAAAGGATTTTATTTCATAGCCTGATGGTATGATATGACTTCTAATCTCAAACTTATTCATACATCATAGCTCCGTTACATCATTCCGTTACGGTCACCTTCAGCTGCCGGGATTTATAGAGTTTGTACATCTCCTCCGTGGCAAGACGCAGCTTGGCAACGGACACCTGCTTGTCCTTGGGGAAGCAGAAATGGTGCACCTCGCTGTCACCGATGCAGACGCAGTCAGCGATCTCGTACCAATAATAATCGGCATACAGCGAATAACTGCTCAGCGGCTTTAGAGTGTAATCCAGCTTGCCTTCGCAGCCCGTCAGGTGGAAGCCGGCTGTATCATGGGTCAGGCGACCACTGCCTACCTTGTAGATCGCCTTATAATCCACCTGCATGGCAATGTCCACATCGGTATCGAGCTTGTATGTACCCTCCAGGATCTCCTGGCGAACTTGCTCCCGTTCCCAGCGATACCAGTCAGGAATATGGGCGATTTCCGTCTCCCCTTCCAGCGCCTGCATCTGTCCGTTCGGCAACAGCTCCCACTGTTTTCCGCAGGCATGGCAGGTCAGATGGATACCCTCGCCACGCATATGACCCTCTGCACCGCAATGAGAGCATTTGTAAAGGATTCGTTCCAGGCCGTCAGCACGGAAGGGCTGATCGATCACCACGCCGCTGTCTTTCTGCCACTGGAAATGGTCGAATGTAAAGGCGTTCTCCACGCCCTCACTCAATTCAGCAACACTCTTCTGGCGTACTTCCTCCTGAGTAAAGAGCACACGGACCTTCGCTGTAACCTTGGCATTTTTCCGAACTTGCAGTTCGTTATACAGCGGATTGCGGGTGAACAGGCCGAAGGTTTCGATCATCACCACCGGCACATCCAGTTTTTTCAGCAAAATGCCCATTCTGCGGGGCAAGGTGGTAGCGGTACCGTCAAAGGAATAGCTTGCCTCCGGGTACATCAGCACGCTGGATTTCAGCGTCTTCAGGCAGTATTCCATATCCGGGATCAGGCGCAGATCGGAAACATACTTCTGGGTGGGCACACAGCCGATCCACCGCATCAAATGCTGCATCAGACCAAACATACCGATGAAGCCGTCGTTAGTGCAGACAATATTCAGCGGTCTGGGATAGAGGATCCGGTTGGCGACCTCCATGTCCAAAAAACAGGAATGATTCATCAGCACCAGGCAGGGCTGCTTCTTATCCAGCTTCTCCTTATCCGGCCATTCATAGCGGAAGCCGGATCCCATCATACCAAAAAAGCTGAGCACGCGGATCAGGGTGCGCCAGAAAATATTCGGCTTACGGGGCTTCTTATACGGGGCACGTTTGCGCGCCATTACCTGTTCATATGGCAGGGTTTTGGTAGTGGTTTTCATAATATGCAGCCCTTTCATTCACATTTTGTTCATGTATCCTTTGCATTATATCCTATTTTTCGACATCTGTCAATCTTGGCACAGAAACGAAAAAGTGCGCACCGGAATCGGCACGCACTCTTTGTTGTAAATCACATAGCCAAAAAATCCATGAACTGAGGAATCTGCTTTTCCCAGGAGCTTTCGTTGTGGATACCGCCGGGAACGATTTTGAACATGGTATTGACGCGTCTGGTCAGCAGCAGGCGGGCAACGGCGATCAGCGCCTCGGAAGATGTGGTATGGTTGGGCAGTTCCAGACTGCCGTAGTCAATATACACCGCGGTATCGCCTGCGATGTCTGCCTTTGTGACAATGTCCAGCACCTTGTCCTTGGACATCCAAAAGCTGGGAGAAATGCAGGCTGCCTTTTTGAATACGGAATTATACTCGCATACGCCATAAAGCGCCATCAGGCCGCCCATGGAGGAGCCTGCCAGTGCGGTATGATCCCGATCGGGCAATGTGGGATAATGGCTGTCAATATAGGGCTTCAGCGTGGAAATCATCCATTGCATATACAGGTTACCGTTGCCGGAAACCTTGCCCACATCAGGGAACTCAAAATCAACGGGAGAGTATTCCTCCAGACGCTTATGTCCCTGGTGGTTGCATTCCACAGCAACGATGATCAGCTGCTTGCCGGAGGAGGCCATATATTCGCCCATACCCCAGGATTTGCCATAGGTAGCATCTTCGTCAAAGAAAACATTGTGTCCGTCGAACATATATAATACGGGATACCGCAGGCCGGAGGTTTCATAATCGTCCGGCAGATATATGTAAGCATTGCGTTCCATGTCACCGGACAGTTCCGGAATTTTAACTTTCCACTTTTTAATCATGTGCTTCCTCCTGCCAACTGTCCCAAGTTTACAGTATTATATTCTATCTGACCGTTGCAAGTCAATTCACAGACAATCCGAAATATCGCTGTGTTTGCGCCGTTTTTCTGGTAATAAGCCATAAAAGCGGCGTTCCCTCCGTCGGGAACGCCGCTTTGTTTCGCTTATTGGGCAGGCTTCTCGTCCAGTGTAACGGTAAGCACAATTTGCTGTCCGGCACGCCAGACAACCAGCGTCACAGTCTGACCTGCCTCATAGGCACGCAGTGCCCGGCTCAGGTCGTTCATAGTTTTGACCGTGTAACCGCCAAGCTCAATGATAATATCCTTTGCCTGTACACCGGCGGCCGCGGCGCAGCTACCGGAGGTTACTTCCTCAACATACACGCCCTGGGGCAGGTTGTAGGTCGCCGCAACGGTTGCGTCCACTTCCCACACCATCACGCCCAGATAGGCCGACTTGATATAGCCGTAATTGACCAGATCATCGATCATATCCATCACGTCGTCCAGGGGAATCGCAAAGCTGATGCCCTCAATGCTGGCACCGGAGCTGGTGGTGCCGGAATATTTAGCGGAGGTAATGCCGATCACCTCGCCCTTGGCGTTGAACAGCGGTCCGCCGGAATTGCCGGAGTTGATGGCTGCGTCGGTCTGAATCATATTGATGATGGTACCGTCGGTGGTAATATCGCGATCCATGCCGCTGATATAGCCCACCGTCAGGCTGGAGGTCAGCTCGCCCAGGGCATTGCCAATGGCAACCACCTGATCGCCTACCTGCATAGCCTTGCTGGAGCCCAGGGTCACGGGGTCCAAACCCACAGCCTGGGCCTTGATGACAGCAATGTCATTGGTACTGTTGGAGCCCACAAGCTGACAGGCGTACTGGGTGCCGTCGGCCAGGGTGACCGTGATTTTCGTCGCACCGTCGATAACATGGTGGTTGGTGACGATGTAGCCATTTTCGGTAATGATAAAGCCGGTACCAGCGTTTTTGCCCTCCGCGACCTGTCCGTAGTTGTTTGTGGTACGGACAGTACAGGAAATGGCAACCACGCTGTTGACATTCTGCTGATAAATCTCGGCAGCCGTCAGGTTCTGTCCCGGATTGAGGGATCCAACACCCTCTCCCTCTGTCTGCTGCTTATCTTCCAGCTCATTGCGCAACGCGTCCAGCTTCTCCTGCATATTTTGCAGCAGCTTGTTGTTCTGATCCTGCACGCTATTGAGCATCTGTGTATTCTTTTCATTCCAATAGCTGGTACAAATGCCTGCTGTTACAGCGCTGCTGGTGGCAACAAGCACTACAGCCAGCACAGCGGCCAACGCTCTAACAAAGAACTTGCCGGCCTTCTTTTCCGGCTTCTTTCTGGGAGGCTTGGGAGGCTGCACAGGCACTTGGTAAGGGGCCCAGGGCTGCTGGTAGGGCTGTTGATAGGCACCATGGTAAGGCTGGTAGCCGGCATACGGTCCATGGGCAAAGGGTGTTTCCTGCTGACCTACCCCCGCGCCGTGATAATAGCCCGGCTGTTCCTGCGTATGCGCCTGCTGGTACACAGGCACCTGCTCCTGAGGCTGGGGCTGGGCAGGCACCTGCTCCTGGGGCACCGCTTCCTCCATTGGCTGCTGATTGGGCATATTATCGAAATTTTCCACAGTAATTCCTCCCCTGGAATTGATTTGAATTTATCCTAAAACACAAATATGTATAAAGTATGTATACATAAAAAACGAATTGCAAATTGTCGTTTTCCGTTGCTAAACAGTTTACAGCAATATTTAACTTCCGTCAAGAAAAATGCGGCGGCTATTGCCGCCGCTGTGGAATTACTTACTTCTTGCGGAAGGACTTGCAGTCGGTGCACTGATCCATGGTGGGATTGGCCTCGTGGGTGCCAACCATGATGCGATCCAGAGAGCAGTAGTTCTCGGTGTCGCAGTGGTAAGCGCACTGCTTAACGGTGCATTCGATGCACTTGTTGGCATTGCAGTTCATGTGTTGTTCCTCCTTCTTTTTGAATTACGGCCTTATTGTGTGCCGATTTCTAAAATCCATTCACACAGTTGCAATTTGGAAGTTTTTGTGATATGCTTTTGGTAACAAAACTTGTTGTTTACGCAATTAGCGGCGAAGCCGCCAAAGCCTTCCCCTTGAGGGGAAGGTGCCCCAGTGGGCACACTGGGGCGGATGAGGTGGTGTCGCAAAGCGACAAAATGGAATTTAACGGCTGCTTCGCAGCCTACACCTCATCAGTCACCTTCGGTGACAGCTGTGCTCTGCTGAGCACCCGGTCAGCGGCTCTGACAGCCCGCCGGGCTGTCATTCACTGCCGCTGACTGCGCTCCGCTTACCTCAAGGAGAAGCCTT
>JAZRBW010000016.1:0-8178 GCA_045635305.1 Faecousia sp.
GCCACCGAAAGGTGGCGACGTGGCAATCCCCCGGTTAGAGGGAAAATCGTATTGAAAAGTACGATCTAAAACCTTTGGGGATCGCCACACCAGCGTGCGCGCTGGTTCGCGATGACCAAATGAGGGAACGATAAACGAAAAATAGAAATACTGCATTTTCCTGCAAAACATACTGGAATTTTGCCGCAATATGTGCTATGATAGGTAAAAATCATCAGGAGGTACATCTATGAGAGGCATTCCTTCTCTGATCACCGACATCCGTAAGAAAGTTTTCACCGAGGTCGCCCGGATGGCCTATGCAGGCAAAGGACACGAAAGCGCCAACGATCTGCCCTATATCATCGTACCCGGCGACCGTCCGCTGCACCGGGAATCCGTCTTCCTGGAGCGTGCCATCGCCGGTGAACGGGTGCGTCTTGCCATGGGTCTTTCCCTGCGCCCCGCTGACGGCCGCCATCTGGTCACGGAAGGTATGGATGCTGCCGACATCGCCCAGCAGTACTATGAGCCTCCGCTGATCAACATCATCCCCTACGCCTGCCACGCTTGCCCCACCAATCAGTATAAGGTCACCAAGTATTGCCAAAACTGTCTGGCCCGCTCCTGCGAGAAGGTCTGCCCCAAGGGTGCCATCGAAATGGAGAACGGCAAGTCCCATATTGACCAGTCCAAGTGCATCAAGTGCGGCAAATGTGCCAAGGCTTGCCCCTACAACGCCATTATTCACTTGGAGCGCCCCTGTGCCGCTTCCTGCGGTATGGATGCCATTGTATCCGATGACCAGGGCCGTGCCGTCATCAATCAGGACAAGTGTGTAGCCTGCGGCCAGTGTCTGGTCTCCTGCCCCTTCGGCGCCATTGCCGACAAGGGTCAGATTTATCAGACCATTCAGTCCATTCTGAAGGGCGACAAGGTGGTTGCCATCATGGCCCCTGCCTTTATGGGCCAGTTCGGTAAGCATTCCACCCCCGGCAAGATCATCGCTGCCATGAAGCAGCTGGGCTTCTTCCGGATTCTGGAAGTAGCTGTGGGCGCGGATATGTGTACTATCGAGGAAGCCAAGGACTTCCTGGAAAAAGTACCCACCGGCGAGCAAAAGTACATGGCTACCTCCTGCTGCCCTGCCTGGCATTCCATGATCCACAAGCTGTTCCCCAGCGAGGTGGGCAATATCTCCATGACCCTGACCCCCATGGTCTTTACCGCCAGACTGATGAAGAAGAAGTATCCCGGCTGCAAGGTAGTCTTTGTGGGCCCCTGTGCCGCCAAGAAGCTGGAAGCCATCCGCGCGGATATTCGCTCCGATGTGGATTTCGTCCTGACCTTCGAAGAGCTGCAGGGTATGTTCGAAGCCAAGGAGATCAATTTTGAGACCATTGAACCCATGTTCGATCTGAACGAAGGCACTGCCGCAGGCAGAGGCTTCGCAGTAGCCGGTGGTGTCGCCAAGGCTGTGGAAGATCTGGTGCATGAAACCCATCCGGACATGGAAATCAAGACTGCCCGTGCCGAGGGTCTGCGGGATTGCCGCAAGCTGATGACCCTGGCCAAGGCCGGCAAGTACAACGGCCATCTGCTGGAAGGCATGGCCTGCCCCGGCGGCTGTGTAGCCGGCGCCGGCACCCTGCTGCCGGTAGAACTGGCAGCCAAGGTCATTGGCAATTACCAGAAGGAAGCCGATACCGCCACTCCCATGGAAAGCCCCTACCGCGATAAGGGCCACGAACTGGACTAACATACAACAAGGGCACGCCACACGGCGTGCCCTCTCTTTTTCTACAACATAAATTGGGATTTATCGTACACTCATTCTGTCATTGCGAACCAGTGACCGATGTCACTGGTGTGGCAATCCCCTATGTTTTTTGACCCTTTCCCTTCTAACTGGGGGATTCCCACGCCAGTGTGCGCACTGGCTCGGAATGACATCAAATTTGAAACAGCGCGATAAACGAAAATTTGAAACGCTCTACAAAAAATCGCTGCCGATTTGCTCGGCAGCGATTTCTTTTTACTTTGCGAACTCCACAGCCTTGGTCTCGCGGATGACGTTGACCTTGATCTGGCCGGGGTATTCCAGCTCGGCTTCAATCTTCTTGGCAATGTCGCGGGCCAGCAGGATCATATTGTCCTCGGTAACCACCTCGGGCTTGACCATGATGCGGACTTCACGGCCGGCCTGGATGGCGAAGGCCTTATCAACACCGGGCCAGGAGCCGGTCAGCTCCTCCAGCTTCTGCAGGCGGCGGATATAGTTCTCCACATTCTCGCGGCGAGCGCCGGGACGGGCAGCGGAGACTGCGTCGGCAGCCTGCACCAGCACCGCAATGACGGTCTTGGGCTCCACATCGCCGTGGTGTGCTTCGATGGCATTGACCACAACGGGATTTTCCTTGTACTTACGGGCCAGGTCAGCACCCAACTGCACGTGGCTGCCCTCCACCTCATGGTCGATGGACTTGCCCAGGTCATGCAGCAGACCCGCGCGCTTGGCCAGCGCCACGTCCACGCCCAGCTCAGCAGCCATCAGGCCTGCGATGTGGGACACTTCGATGGAATGGTTCAGCACATTCTGGCCATAGGAAGTGCGGTACTTCTGGCGGCCCAGGATCTTGACCAGTTCGGGATTCAGGTTGTGCACGCCGGTTTCATAGCAGGCACGCTCGCCCTCCTCACGGATGACGCGATCCACCTCACGGCGGGACTTCTCCACCATGTCCTCAATGCGGGCAGGATGGATGCGGCCGTCCACGATCAGCTTTTCCAGCGCCAGTCTTGCCACCTCACGGCGGACAGGATCAAAGCTGGAGACCGTGATGGCCTCGGGAGTGTCGTCGATAATGAGATCGACACCGGTAATGGTTTCCAGGGTGCGGATATTCCGGCCCTCACGGCCGATGATACGGCCCTTCATCTCATCATTGGGCAGGGGCACCACAGAAACGGTGGTTTCCGCGGCATGGTCGGCAGCACAGCGCTGGATGGCGGTGGCGATGATCTCACGGGCCTTGTCCTCAGCCTCGTCCTTCATCTGCTGCTCGATCTCCTTGATCTTCATGGCAGTTTCGTGGCGAACTTCGTCCTCCACGCTCTGCAGCAGGTAGTTCTTAGCCTGTTCCTGGGTCAGACCGGAGATGTTTTCCAGCACCTTCATCTGCTGCTGTCTTGCAAGATCGGCCTCAGCCTGGGTCTCGGCAACCTTCTGCAGCTTACGTGCCAGCTCCTCTTCCTTCTTTTCGAAAGCTTCGGTCTTTTTATCCAGGTTGGTTTCTTTCTGCTCCAGGCGGCGTTCCTGCTTGGAAATTTCAGCCCGGCGCTCCTTGACTTCTTTCTCGTACTCTGTGCGGGATCTATGGATTTCTTCTTTAGCTTCCAGCAGCATTTCCTTGGTCTTGCTCTCGCTCTTGCGGATGCCCTCGTTCACAATACGGGTGGCCTCTGCTTCCGCGTCAGCAATGCGTTTCTTTGCGTCCTTGTCCTTCAGGCCGTAGATCACAAAGCCCAGCACAATACCAATAATGGCTGCAGCAACAATCAAAATAATAGCTAATACAGGTTCCATAATGTCGCAACGCACCTCCTTCTTTTAGAATAAATGGCCGAAGGGGTGGGCGCGATATGGCCCATGGGGTGTTAAATTGGCAGTATCACACGCCGGAATCCCGGCAGAAAAAATGCAAATCAAACGCCGCAAAGGCGCGCATCGCGAAAACCCGGCTTCAGCCGGTTATCATGAAATACGCCCCAAACCCATTTTGGGGCAGTATACACCATACCGCATATATTTTACCCATCGGGAGGACAATTGTCAAGTCAGTTTGCACAAAAATATATTTTTCTCCCAAAGAAGATTTTCTTTGACTGACGCACAACATTCTGTTATAATATATTGTTGATAAATTGGGATTTATCGCTGTGTTGAACCACGCAAAGGTATGTCATTGCGAGGAGCCACCGAAAGGTGGCGACGTGGCAATCCCCCGGTTAGAGGGAAAATCGTATTGAAAAGTACTGTCTAAAGCCTTTGGGGATTGCCACACCAGTGTGCGCACTGGTTCGCAATGACCAAATGAGGGAACGATAAACGAAAAATTGAAACTCTTTGGAGGATTTATATATGAGAATGCGTAAAATGAAGAACCGGGACAGCCGCATGGAGCGCTGCGCCGACCTGCGGATCGCCGACCCCGCCGCTTTGAAAGGCAATTGGCGCTCTTTGAAGCCGGATTGCACCGCCCTTTGGGTAGAGGTTGGCTGCGGCAAGGGCAAATTCACCGCCGAAACCGCCCAGGCAAATCCCGATGTGCTGCTGATTGCTGTGGAGCGCTGCCGGGAAGCTATGGTGGTTGCCATGGAAAAGGCGCAGGCAATGGGTCTTACAAACGTTTTCTACATCGATATGGATGTGGCAAACATCGAAGAAATCTTTGCGCGCTTCGAGATCGACCGGCTGTTCATCAACTTCCCCGACCCCTGGCCCCGGAAGAAGAACGCCAAGCGCCGCCTGACTCATCGCGGTTTCCTGGATAAGTACTGCCGCGTCATCAAAGAAGGCGGTGAGATCCACTACAAGACCGACAACGCACCCCTGTTCGAGTTTAGCGTGGAGGAGTTTGAGATTTGCGGCCTGCAGGTCAATAACCTGACCCGCAATCTCCATGAAAACGGCATTGTGGGCATCATGACCGGCTATGAGGAAAAATTCCACGCTTTGGGTACCCCCATCAATCGCTGCGAAGTGGTGTGCAAGCCCTTCGAACTGCCCAAGGAAGAAAAGAAAAACGAGGAAGAAGCATAAATTGTTGTTTACAATAGGACGGTCATTGCGAGGAGCCGCCAAAAGGCGGCGACGTGGCAATCCCCAAAGGTTTTAGACACAGGATTTCGGAGCATTTTCCCCATATTCCGGGGGATTCCCACGCCAGTGTGCGCACTGGCTCGGAATGACCTAAAACTGGTAAACAACAATTTGCCGTTCCACGGAGGAACCTCTATGAACTACTACAAAGCAGGAAGCTGTGATGTTGCCGTCATTGGCGCAGGCCACGCAGGTATCGAAGCCGCCCTGGCCGCCGCCCGGTTGGGCCATCACACCATCCTTTTCACTATCAATTTGGATGCCGTGGGCAATATGCCCTGCAACCCGGCCATCGGCGGCACCGGCAAGGGACACCTTGTTCGTGAGATCGACGCCCTGGGCGGTGAAATGGGCATGGCCGCCGATAAAGCCTGCATCCAGTACCGGATGCTCAACCGGGGCAAGGGACCCGCTGTCCATTCCCTCCGGGCCCAGGCAGACCGCCGCTATTATCAGCAGGTGATGAAGCACACCCTGGAAAAGCAGGAGAATCTGGAGCTGAAGCAGGCCCAAATCGTAAAGGTACTGACCGAAAATGGGAAGGCTTGCGGTGTGCAGACCCAACTGGGCGCGATTTACGATGCCAGGGCGGTGATTATCGCCAGCGGTACCTATCTCGACAGCACCATCATCACCGGCGAAGTGGTCATCGAGTCCGGCCCCGACGGGATGCACCCGAGCCGTGGGCTTGCGGACAACCTGCGGGCGCTGGGACTGCCCCTACGCCGCTTCAAAACCGGTACGCCGCCCCGGATCAACCGCCGCAGCATCGACTTTTCTCAAATGGAGCTGCAGCCCGGCGATGAAACACCGGAGCCCTTCTCCTTCCGTACCGAAGAAAAGATCAACAACAGCGCCGTGTGCTATCTGACCTACACCAACGCCGAGACCCACCGCATCATTCAGGAAAATCTACACCGCAGCCCCATGTATGACGGCACGATCTCCGGCGTAGGCCCCCGGTACTGCCCCAGTATCGAAACAAAAATCGTCCGTTTCGCCGACAAGGAACGCCATCAGCTCTTCATTGAGCCCTGCGGATTGGATACGGAAGAAATGTACATCCAGGGCTTCTCCTCCAGTTTGCCCGAAGATGTGCAGCTTTCCATGATCCGCACTGTGCCCGGTCTGGAAAAAGCGGAAATGATGCGCCCGGCCTATGCCATCGAATACGAATGTGTAGACCCCACCGCGCTGCTGCCCACTCTGGAAACGAAAAAAATCCAAAACCTTTACGGCGCAGGCCAGTTCAACGGCACTTCCGGCTACGAAGAGGCCGCTGCCCAGGGTTTGCTTGCCGGTATCAACGCCGCGCTGAAGCTGCAGGGCAAGGCACCGCTGATTTTGACCCGTGACACCAGCTACATCGGCACACTGATCGACGATCTGGTGACCAAGGGCACGGAAGAACCCTACCGCATCATGACCAGCCGCTCGGAATATCGGCTGCTTCACCGGCAGGACAACGCCGACCAGCGGCTCACCGCCATCGGCGCAAGCGTTGGCCTTGTTCCTCCGGAACGACTGCAACAGGTGGAAAAAAAATACGCACAGGTGGCCAGAGAAATGCAGCGGCTGGAATCCAACGGTGTTCCCGCCTCCCCGGCCCTCAATGATATGCTGGCAATGCGGGAGTCCGCGCCGGTTGCCAACTCCGCACGGCTTGCGGATTTGCTCCGCAGACCCAATGTGACCTATGCCGACATTGCCCCCTTTGACCCGGATCGTCCGGCGCTGCCGGAAAGCGTCACGCAAGAGGTTGAGATTCAGATCAAGTACGCCGGTTATCTGACACGGCAGCTGCGGCAGGTGGAGGAGTTTAAGAAGGAAGAATCCCGGCTGCTGCCTGCGGATGTGGACTACACCACCATCGCCGGTCTGCGGCTGGAAGCCCAGGAAAAGCTGCAGCAGATCCGGCCCATGTCCATTGGCCAGGCAGGCCGCATCTCCGGCGTTTCTCCTGCAGACATCGCTGTGCTTCTCATTTGGTTGGAACAAAATAAGTAAGCTAAATTGTTGTTTACAATATTTAGTAGGGAACGCTGTCCTCAGCGTTCCGACCGCGAAGCGGCACAGTTTTGTACAAACAAAACGATATTTCGATCGAAATGAACGATTTAGGGGGCATCGAACCCCCTAAATCGTTTCGGAACGCTGAGGACAGCGTTCCCTACGGAGCTTCGCTAAACAACAATTTATCGCACCATGCACAGTATCATGGCATAGAATGGTCGGAGGTGATCATTCTATGCCAATTGTTTTGCCCGATGCGCCCATCACGTCTGCCAAAAACGATGAAATCATCCTGGCGTTGGCGCAGCGGTATCCTTTTATTCGCACAGAGCTGCTGGGCCGCAGTGCCTTTGGCCGTCCCATTCGTGCCCTGGTCATGGGAAATGGCCCCCGAAAAGTGATCTACTCCGCATCCCACCATGCCAACGAGTGGATCACGACCTATGTGCTGCTGAAATTTGCCGAGGAATTGGCCCAGGCCACGGAAACCGGTGGCCGTGTCTACGGTGTGCCAGCCGCAACCGTTCAAAATGCAGCCACCATTTACATGGTGCCCATGGCGAACCCGGACGGTGTGGATCTGGTGACCGGTGCCATCCGACCCGGCTCGCTGGAATACGAGGTCGCACAGCGGCTTGGCGAAAATTATCCCCAGATCCCCTTCCCCAGCGGCTGGAAAGCCAATCTGATGGGTGTGGATCTGAATCTGCAGTACCCGGCAGGCTGGCTGCAGGCCAGGCAGATCAAATTCGCCCAGGGCTATACCCGTCCCGGTCCCCGGGATTATGTGGGACGCGCTCCCCTGAGCCAGTTGGAAAGCCGGGCGCTGGCAGACTATACCCGGGCTATCCATCCGGATATGGTGCTGGCCTACCATACCCAAGGTGAGGTAATTTACTGGCAATTCAAGGACATTTTTGTGCCGGAAGCCCGGAAATACGGGGACGAATTTGCCCGCATCAGCGGTTATGCCTTGGAGGATACCCCTTACGAATCCGCATGGGCAGGCTACAAAGACTGGTTTATCCAGGAGTTCAGGCTCCCCGGCTATACCATTGAGGTGGGTCTGGGTGAAAATCCCCTTCCGCTTGACCAATTTGCCGAAATTTACCGTAAAAACATAGGCATTCTCACCACCGCCGCCACCGGCATTCCCCAGTAAATTGGGATTTATCGTTCCGATAGAACGGTCATCGCGAACCAGCGCGCACGCTGGTGTGGCGATCCCCAAAGGTTTTAGATAGTACTTTTCAATACGATTTCCCCCCTAACCGGGGGATTGCACCCCAAGGGCACTTCCTCGC
>JAZRBW010000017.1:0-6759 GCA_045635305.1 Faecousia sp.
GGTGTAGCACCCAAAGTTCTCCTGCATAGCCTCCAGGCAGCCTGCGGGATACTCAGCGGCGCCGGTGGCGATGGTGGAGGAAACGATCTCATAATCGTTGATAACGGCAACGCCGTTGGGCTTCAGGTAATCGGCATAGCGGACAGCTTCCATCTTCTCGAAAGCCACGATGATATCAGCAGCACCCTGGCCGATGACGGGAGAGTAAACCTTCTCGCCCCAGTGAACCTGGGTGGAAACGCTGCCTCCACGCTGGCTCATGCCATGCACTTCGGACATCTTCACGTCAAAACCAGCCTTCATCAGACCATTGACCAAAACCTTTGCGGTCAAAATGGCACCCTGGCCACCGACACCTACAAGCAGAGCACTCTTCTTTTCCATAATTACTTTTCCTTTCTGCTGATCGCGTTCACGGGGCAGACCTGGGCACAGACGGTGCAGCCGACACACTGGTTAGCGTCGATCTTGCACTTGCCGTCCTTGATCATCAGAGCGGGGCAGCCCACCTTCAGGCACTTCTTGCAGCCGATGCACTTTTCCTCATCAGTGACGCAAAGCTGGATATCGTGCTTGATGCGCTTGATCAGCAGGCAGGGACGGCGGGTAATGATGGCGGAGCGCTTTTCGGAATTCATGGCACCCTTAATGGCGTCTTCCATAGCCTTCAGGTCCAGGGGATCGACGATGTAGATGTTCTCGTAGCCGTAGGCCTCCAGAACCTTTTCGATCTTGATGGAAGTGGCGATCTCGCCCCGCAGGTTGTGGCCGGAGCCGGGGTTGTCCTGGTGGCCGGTCATGCCGGTGATGGAGTTATCCAGCACCACGGGGATGATGTTGCCGTTGTTGTAAACGATCTCGGCAGCGCCGGTCATTCCGGAATGGAAGAAGGTGGAGTCACCCATGATGCCAAAGACCTTCTTGTTCTCGCCCTTGGCTTCCAGCGCCTTGGCCATACCCATGCCCACGCTGAAGCCGCCGCCCATGCAGACAACGGAGTCAACGGCATTGAACGGCTGGGCGCTGCCCAGGGTGTAGCAGCCGATGTCACCGGAAACGATGACATTCTTCTGCTTGGAAATGGCATAGAAGAAGCCGCGGTGGGGGCAGCCTGCGCACAGTGCCGGAGGACGGGGCGCGGCCTTGACGGTCAGGTTCTTAAACTCAGGCTTCTTGCCGAATACACGCTCTTCGATGATCTGAGGATTCAGCTCGTACATATTGCCGATGAGCTCCTTGCCCACGCAGTCGATGCCGGCAGCCTTGATTTCGCCTTCCATATAGCCGTCCAGCTCTTCGATGATGTACAGCTTCTCCACCTTGGAAGCAAAGTCGCGGATCAGCGCCATGGGCAGCGGGAAGGTGATACCCAGCTTCAGGAAGGAAGTATCCTCGGGGAAAGCTTCCTTGGCATACTGATATGCGATGGAGGCAGTGATGACGCCAACCTTATTGCCCTTCATCTCCACAACGTTCAGAGGGCTGGTGCAGGCGTATTCTTCCAGCGCCTTCAGATTCTTCTCCAGCTTGGGGTGGTTGACCAGCGCGTTGGCGGGAGAAGCCACATTCTTCTTGATATTCTTGGTGTAATCTTCAATGGGGTGCTCAGTGCGCTCGCCCAGGGTCACCAGGCTCTTGGAGTGGGACACACGGGTGGTGGTGCGCAGCATCACAGGGATGTCGAACTTTTCAGAAATCTCGTAAGCGGCCTTGGTAAAATCCAGGCACTCCTGGGAGTCGGCAGGTTCTACCATAGCGATCTTGGCAGCACGGGCATAGTGACGGTTGTCCTGCTCGTTCTGGGAAGAGTGCATGGAAGGGTCGTCAGCGGACACGATGACAAAGCCCTTGCCCACGCCATTGTAGGCAGCGGTAAAGATGGGGTCAGCGGCCACATTGACGCCAACGTGCTTCATAGCGCACAGGCTGCGCACACCTGCGATGGAAGCGCCGTAGGCAACCTCAGCGGCTACCTTTTCGTTAGGAGCCCATTCGCAGTACAGGCTGTCCTTGTACAGGGGCAGGTTCTCAAAGATCTCGGTGCTGGGGGTGCCGGGGTAGGCAGAGCAAACGCGGACGCCCGCTTCATAAGCGCCACGGGCAATGGCTTCATTGCCGGTCATCAGATACTTATTCAAAATAAAATACCGCCTTTCAATATTTTATATTTTCACTTACTTTTCGGCTACACATACAGCCTCTATTTTCCACTATAGCACAGGATTGCACAAAAAGAAAGGAAAATTTTCCTGAAAAGGTGATAAATTTATCCAAATTTCTGATTGTTGGCAACGGTGGCACAAATGTCCACAGCAGGCAATAAAACGAGCCGGAGACAACGCCTCCGGCCCATGCTGTATGTTGCAAATTTTCGTTTATCGCTCTCTCCATTTGGTCATTGCGAGGAGCGAAGCGACGTGGCAATCCCCCGGTTAGAGGGAAAACCATATTGAAAAGTACTGCCAAAACCCTTCGGGGATCGCCACACCAGCGGTGCTGCACGCAGTGAATCCCAATCTAAATGATTGCCGGGGGCAATCATACCGCAATTAAATGCGCACTGGTTCGCGATGACCGATCTATCGGCGCGTTAAATCCCAAGTTAGTGTTCTTCTGCGGTGTACATTGTGCTGCCCCAGTCGGCGGTCAGGCGCAGCTCCTTGCTGTAACCGGTGCCGGTATACTGCATGGCAAGATGGATACCGCTTTGCAGCGCTTCACCGGAAGCCTCGTAGCTTTCGTTTCCGCTTGGCAAAGCAAAATGACGGTCGGCAAAGCGCACGATGGCACCGTCGGCCTTCAGCTTCACCGGCAGCACGTGCTTGATGAGGCCACCAAAGCTGCTGATGCGCTGATTCTGTTCTACAGCTGTTAACCGGTAGCGTTTCCCGCTTTTTGCATCCAAAATCCGCAGGGTATCTCTGGGTGGGATCGCATGGTAGCTCAGATTATAGATGGCCGCCAGAATCTCCCTATCCCCTGCCGCCTGCCAGCTTTCCCGTTGCCCCTGCTTGGGGAAATAGCGGGAGAATTTGCCGTACTGGAGGGTGTTGCGGTGGGCCTTATAGAAAGCGATCTGCTTTTGAATCACCTGTCGTTCCTGGGGTGTCAGCTCGCCAAAGTCCAGCTCATAGCCCAACACACCGAAGGCCGCCACGTTGAACCGGGTCGCCAGAGGCGCTGTGCGCAGGGTCTGCTGATTGGGACACATGGAAACATGGCAGGAAATACTCGACGGCGGATAGAAGCAGTATATGCCCCGCTGAATATCCAACCGCTCCCGGGCATCGGTATCATCGGAGGTCCATATCTGAGGCGAGTAGCACAGCATTCCCAAATCGAACCGATTGCCGCCGGAGGAGCAGCTTTCCAGAAGAATATGGGGGTGCTTTTCCACAAAAACCCGACGCAGAATCTCATACAGGCCCAAAATATAGCGGTGGAAGAATTCGCCCTGGTTGGCGATGGTGCTGCCAAACGCATCGGAAATATGCCGGTTATAATCCCACTTCACATAGGAAATATTGGCTGAGCGCAGCACCTTGTCCACTGCGTCCACAATGTAGTCCCGCACTTCTTTGCGAGTCAAATCCAATGTTAGCTGATTGCGGCCCAGGCTGGGTTCCCGTCCGGGAATTTGGATGGCCCAATCGGGGTGGGCGCGGTACAGGTCGCTGTCCGGATTGACGCACTCCGGTTCAAACCACAGGCCAAACAGCAGTCCCATTTCGTTGATGGACTTTGCCAGTGCCTTCATACCGCCGGGCAGCTTTTTGGTGTTGACCACCCAGTCACCCAAACCGGCGCGGTCGTTGCTGCGCTTTCCAAACCAGCCGTCATCCAGTACAAACATCTCCACGCCCAGTTTAGCCGCCTGCTTAGCCATGGTCAAAATCTTATGGCGGTTGAAATCAAAGAAGGTAGCTTCCCAGTTGTTGAGCACCACAGGACGCTCCACATACCGCCAGCGCTCCGGGATAATATGGGCGTTGACGAAATCGTGCATATTGGCAGCGAAACCATTGATACCGCCATCGGAGAAACTCATGACAGCCTGGGGCGTAACAAAGCTTTCACCGCTCTGCAGTTTCCAGTCGAAGCAATGGGGGCTACAGCCCCAAGCCAGGCGCAGGGTATCCTGGTGGGTGCGCTCCACAGCACTGTAATGGTTGCCGGAGTACAGCAGATTGCAGCCGATGACCTCGCCTTGCCGCTCATCAGCACCAAGTCGCTTAATCAGGAACGCAGGGTTGTGTCGGTTGGAGGACGCGCCTACTGTGGAGTCACTCACATGGATGCCATATCCAATAGGTGCATCCTGGATATGGGCTTCCTTCGCCCAGGAGCCGTTGAGGGTCAGCAGGCTGTATTCCGCTTCCGGCAAATCTACCATGGCACTCAGGAATTTGCGGATCGCCACTTCCCCATCGGTACCGTTGTGGAGTTCTGCATTGCGAGCGATCACATCGCAGTCCGCAAACACGGTATAGTTGAGTATCAAATGCAAATCCCTATACTTTTTGTCAGCAAAAGTCAGCCGCAGAGTTTTTCCCTTTCCTGTTGCGAAAGGCAGACCGCAGTCACTTTCATAAGCCTTGTCCAGAATTTCGTGGCTTTTGTACACAAAATCTGTGGTAAAGCTGCCATCGGGCAACTGACATTCCAAAGGACTGTGGCGGTAATCACCCTTGCCGATGCCGGAATACTCCAGCAGGGTGCTGTCCAGGCAATAGCCTGGGGCATAGTCCACGGTGCCGCCAAAGGTAATATTATTTTTCACGCACAGAGCATCGGCATCCGCTTCGGGCAGCCGCTTGCCGTAGTAGATATGCTCCAGGTGTCCTTGCTTTGTAATGCGGAAGATATAGCTGGTATGGGGGGTATCCAGCTTGAACAGGCGCTTATTCTCCCAAATCATCGGTGATCTCCTCTTCCATCAGGCGGAACTCGAAGGGGCGCATGGTATCAGTCACATCATCATAGTTGCAAGAGAGCACCTGCTGCCAATCCGCAATTTGCCTGGGCAGTTTTACTTCCTTGCCGGTCATGTTACATACACTCAGCAGTCGTTTTCCGTTCAACGTACGTTCAAAAGCAAAGATGTTGTTGGAAACCAGAACCGGCACAAAATCGCCGTCGATCAGCGCCGGCAACTGTTTTCGCAGCGCCACCATATACTTCCAGAAAGCGAATACGCCGTTGGGATTGGCCTTGTCCGCCGCCACATTCAGTTTATGATAGTTCTGATTTACACGCAGCCAGGGCTTTCCGGTGGTAAAGCCGGCATTGGCAGTATCCTCCCACTGCATAGGGGTACGGGCATTGTCCCGCGTACCGCGGCGGATCATATTCCAGCGGATCTTCTTGGGAATATGGAGCATATCCCGGGCCATGACCTCCACGCCGTGGCTTTCCACATCCTGGATCTGCTTCAGACATTTAAAGTCGCCGTTGGTCATGCCGATCTCCTGTCCCTCGTAAATGAAGGGCGTACCGCGGAGGGTCATCAGCAGACCAGCCATCATCATAGAACACTTTTCCCGGAAGGGCGCAGAATCGGCAAAGCGGGATACAAAGCGGGGCTGATCGTGGTTTTCAAAATAGTTTGCGTTCCAGTCAAGCCCTTGCTGCCATTTGACAAGGGTTTTCATCAGCCGCTTGGGGCTGAGGCGGGTCTTGAACCACTTCAGTCCCAGATCGTCGCAGCCCATGTGCTCAAAGGAGAACACCATATCCAGCTCTCCCCTGCCCTCATCGCACAGATCCTTGGCCATAGGCACCGTAACGAACACAGTTTCGCCCACCGCGAAGGCACCGTAGGGCTCCAGCACCTCCCGGCGCAGCTCCTTAAGGATCTCGTGGCAGCCGGGTGTGGAAAGATAGTGCTCCTTGCCGGTCAGCGCCAGCTGCTTTTTACCGTCGGCCAGGGTATTTTTATAAATAATGTTGATCACGTCGCAACGGAAGCCCACTACGCCCTTATCCAGCCAAAAACGCATGATGTCCTTGATCTCGGCCATCACATCCGGGTTGTGCCAGTTCAGGTCCGGCTGTTTTTCAGCAAACAGGTGCAAATAGTATTCGTCCTCGGAATCCCCGAACTTGCTCCAGGGGCACAGGGCGAAGAAATTGCCCCAGTTATTGGGCAGCTTCCCGTCCTTACCCTTTTCGATGATGTAGTAATTCTTGTACTTTTCGTCGCCGGCCAGAGCCTTTTGGAACCATTCGTGTTCATCGGAAGTGTGGTTGATCACCAGATCCATCACAATACCGATACCGCGCGCCTTGGCCTGGACCACCAGCTCGTCAAAATCCTCCATCGTACCGAAAGCAGGCTGAATGGACTTATAGTCAGCAATGTCGTAGCCGTTGTCGGCATCGGGACTGGCATAGACCGGGGACAGCCACAGCGTATCCACGCCCAGTTCCTGCAGGTGATCCAGCCGGGAAATGATACCGGGAATGTCTCCCATGCCATCACCGTTGCTGTCCTGGAAGGAGCGGGGATAAATTTGGTAAATCACCATATCTTTGCGAAAATTATGTGCCATAAAGTGCCCTCCTTGCGGTGTTTTTTTCAGTATATCACACATTCCGCCCCTTGGGAATATAGAGTTTCAAATTTTCGTTTATCGTTCCCTCATTTGGTCATCGCGAACCAGCGCGCACGCTGGTGTGGCGATCCCCAAAGGTTTTAGATCGTACTTTTCAATACGATTTTCCCTCTAACCGGGGGATTGCCACGTCGCCTTCGGCTCC
>JAZRBW010000018.1:0-2206 GCA_045635305.1 Faecousia sp.
CGGAATATGGGGAAAGTGCTCCGAAATCCTGTGCCTAAAACCTTTGGGGATTGCCACGTCGCGTGAATCAAGGTATGATTGCCCCCGGCAATCATTTATATTTGGATGCGCTGCGCGCAGCACCACGCTCCTCGCAATGACCGTCCTATTGTAAACAACAATTTATCGTAGCAGTTGGAGGAAACATGGAAGAAATTTTGGATCGTAAAGTACAGGAACGGGCGGTTTTGGTAGGCTTGAACGCGGATTGCTTTACCAAGGCCCAGACCGCTACCGACGAGACTTTGGAAGAACTGGAAGCCCTGCTGGAAACTGCCGGGGGCTTCTGCACCGGCAAGGTGCTGCAAAACCGCCATGCTCCCGATCCTCACAGCTTCATTGGTGAGGGTAAGGCGCAGGAGGTAAAAATGCTGGTGGAATTCACCGAATCCACCATGGTTGTTTTCGACAATGAGCTGAGCCCCGGCAATATCCGGGCGCTGGAGGAGATCATTGGCGTGACGGTACTGGATCGCAGTGCCCTGATTCTGGATATTTTCGCCCAACGGGCCAAGACCCGTGAGGGCAGACTGCAGGTGGAGCTTGCCCAGTACCAATATTTGCTGCCCCGGCTTTCCGGTATGGGCAAGAGCCTTTCCCGTCAGGGCGGTGGCATTGGCACCCGCGGCCCCGGTGAAACCAAGCTGGAAAGCGACCGCCGTCACATCCGGGAGCGGATCAACCGACTGAAAAACGAGCTGGAGCAGGTGCGTCAGGTGCGAAGTGTTCAGCGGGGGCGCCGCATGAAAAACTCTGTGCCGGTGGTGGCTATCGTGGGCTACACCAACGCGGGTAAATCCACATTGCTGAATCAGCTGACGGATGCGGGCATCCCTGCCAACAACCGCCTGTTTGACACCCTGGACACCACCTCCCGCCAGCTTACCGTGTCCGATAATCTGGATGTGATCCTGAGCGACACCGTTGGCTTTATTGCAAAGCTGCCCCACCATCTGGTGGATGCCTTCCGGGCCACCCTGGAGGAGCTGGAATACGCAGACCTTTTGCTGCACGTCATCGATGCCTCCGATCCAAACCGGGAGGAGCATATCGAGGTGGTGGACCGGCTCATTGCCAAGCTGGCGAAGCCCGGCACCCAGGTTCTTCGCTGCTACAATAAGGCGGATTTGGTGGAAGCTACGGATATTCCCATTGGGGAAGATGTGGTTCGTATCTCCGCTAAGCACGGCTACGGTATGACCGAATTGCTTTCAGCCATTGAGCGCACTTTGGGTCACAGCCGTCATCATATTACGGTGACCCTGCCTTATTCCATGGGCGGCATGGTGGAGACCCTCCACAACAATGCGCAGGTGCTCTCCACCGACTATACCGCAGAGGGCATTGCGGTGGAGACTGTGGTGGATGACATCCTCTACGGCAGACTGCGGCAATATATTACAAAGGAAGTGTGATCTTGGACGAGTATCTGGTGCCGACCCAGTTCGGTGAGGATGAATTTATTGAGAAAAAATCCCGCTTCATCGGCAGGCTCTGGCCTGTGGAAACAGAGGAAGCGGCGCTGGAAAAGATCCAGGAAATGAAAAAGAAGCACTATGATGCCACCCACAATTGCTGGGCCTACATCATTCGCGATGGCGCTGTCCGCTTTTCCGATGACGGCGAGCCCGGCGGCACCGCCGGTATGCCCATGCTGCAGGTACTGCAGCGGGAGGGACTTTACAACTGTGTGTGCGTAGTGACCCGTTACTTTGGCGGCATTCTGCTGGGTGCCGGCGGCTTGGTGCGTGCCTATACCAAGGGCGCGAAAATCGCTGTGGACGCGGCGGGCAAGAGCATGAAACGGGTGTGGACAGTGCTGTATGTGCCTTGCCCCTATACTTACTACGAACGGGTGAAGCTGCTGGTAGGAGAATGCGAGGGCATTATCCGCACCACCGACTTTGGTGCTGAGGTGGAACTGGAGCTGCTGTTTCCGCAGGCTCTGGCAGATACCTTTCTGGAAAAACTGACCGATATGACCGCCGGTACCGTGGAAGGCATGGAAACCGGCCAGGAATACAGAGCGTTTCCTATATAAATTGTTGTTTACAATAGGACTGTCATTGCGAGGAGCGTGGTGCTGCGCGCAGCGCATCCAAATATAAATGATTGCCGGGGGCAATCATACCTTGATTCACGCGACGTGGCAATCCCCAAAGGTTTT
>JAZRBW010000019.1:0-2302 GCA_045635305.1 Faecousia sp.
ATTGGAATTTGTTTAACTAAATGTCTTGTGTATCTTCTCGCAGATTTCTTGCTGGTGTTTCATTAAAAATTCGCCGTGTCCAAACCCTTGCATAATCTCTTCTTTGTAGTTCTTCAAATACCGTTTGAGAATATTGTGAGATTTGATTGCATACGGTTCTTTACTGCCACACCACAAATGCACCATTGTTTCATTCTTGGCAATTTCGGGACGAGTGCGATAAGTGTAGTTCTCCATAAAGTTTCGCTTTACAGTTTCATCGCTGGCATTCATATAAAGTGAATCCATCATACCCAAATCTTCTGCTTTCAGACCTATGAGTTTCATCGTAAGCATAATTAAAGCAGGGAATTTTCCAGTATTCTTGAACTTGCAAAACATTTTATATGTTACCCAGCCAGAAATTTTACCTTGATGTGCTACATAGCATCCGTCCATAATGACAGTACCTAAGTTAATTTTATTCCTGGTCAGCAGTTCTGTCAGCATCAGACCACCTTGGGATGCTCCGTATGCACCATGAATTCTGCCATTGTAATTCATTTGCATATATTCTTCGATTTGCCGTGCTTGGTCGGCAAAGGATGTAAAATCATTACTGCCATCGTAAAACCCATCCTGTGCAGGTATAATAAGGCGGTAATATTCTTCCAACGGCTTCAATAATTCATATTCGGTCTGCCAATTTTGCATCATACCATGCAAGAGCAAAATAGGTGGATTGTCTTTATGTCCAAATTCAGTAAAAAGCATATCTTCACCTCGTCAAATTCCAGTTTGTCTAATTATTAGATGTATTCTATCACATCAATGTGAGCTATACAAGAACAGTCCCGGCAGGTAATCCTGCCGGGACTGAAACTGTTTCACGGACACCCACCATTGAGCCGGCTTTTTGTTTAATCTTCCGCGATTTTCTCCAGGGTGAAGCCTCGTCCGTTGACCTCCGACACCTGGCTGATGACGATGAAGGCGTCCTTGTCGATGGAAAGCACCGCTTCCCGCAGGCGGAACAACTCCCGCTTGCCGATGATGGTCTGCACGGCAAAGGATTCCCTCCGGCTGAAGCCGCCCTCGGTGCGATACAGCGTGCTGCCCCGGTCGAACTTCCGGAGGATCATGTGGTTGATCTCCTCATAGCTGGGACTGATGATCTGCAGCTGGATGCGGCTCTTGCCCGAGGTGAGCACCACATCCACCAGCACAGAGTAAAACAGCACGAACAGCAGGCCGTACAACACCTGCTCGGCAGAGTCCACAAAGAACAACTGGGTCACCAGCACCATGGCGTCTACGGCGTACAGGGTACCGGACACCGGCAGACCCAGCTTTTTGTTGAGGATCACCGCCACGATGTCGGTACCGCCGGTGGAGGCGCCCTGCCGCAGGATGATGCCGATACCGATGCCAAAGGTCAGACCGGCGAATACCATGCAAAGCAGGGGATCGTCGGTGAGGGGGCCGGTGCGGTCCGCCAGCCGGGTGAACAGGGAAAACAGCAGGGGATAGGCAAAGCTGCCGATGAGGGTGGTGAGGGCAAAGGCCTTGCCTACCAGCCACAGGCCCAACAGGAACAGCAGCACCTGCAGCACCCACACGGTGATATCCTTGGGGATGCCGAAGCCGCGGTCCAGGCCCAGGGCCAGGCCGGTGACACCGCCCGAGATCATGCCCGAGGGTACCAAAAAATAAGCCGAGCCAACAGAGAACATCACGTTGGCCAGTAGAATGACAGCGATCTTTTTGGGGGTCATGCGTACACCTCCGAAAAAATGGTACTTCCATTATATCCCATTGCACCCGTGAACACAAGGACAAGACACCGCATTAAAGCGTTAGCAGAACAAGCAAAAGCGGAGAGGAAATCCTCTCCGCTTTGTATTATTTTTTTAATAAATTACAGAGCGTAGCGCTTGTCGTAAGCGTCGTAGATCTCGTTGAACACGCTGTTGCCGTACTTCACGCCGTTCAGATACTTATGGGTATCGAAACTGTCGTGCTCCACCTCGATGATGGCCACGCCGATATTGGAACAGTGGTCGGACACACGCTCGTAGTTGTTCAGCAGATCGGCCAGGATGAAGCCGCCCTCGATGGTACAGGCGCCCTTCTGCAGACGGCGGATGTGGTTGGCGCGGATCTTGGAGATCAAGCCGTCGATGACCTGCTCCAAAGGCTCCACCTTGGCAGCCACGTCCACGTCATTGCTATCGTAAGCAACGGCGGTAAGCGTGAGGATCTCCTGCAGGGCATCGGTGAGCACCTTGATCTCCTGCTGGGCCTGGGCGGAGAAGACGGTCTT
>JAZRBW010000020.1:0-2383 GCA_045635305.1 Faecousia sp.
GATCTTGTCAATCTTCAGAATGAAATGGGCACCGAATTTGGAAGTGATGCCGTTGAAGTCGTGGTAGGGGGGCTCGTAGCCGTTCAGCTCACCGGGCATGTCGTTCTCGGCATGATCCAGTTCCCGAACCCAGGTGCATTCAATGGCCTGAATGGCATCGCTGAGAACCATGGGCCGCTTCTCACCGGTCTGCTCTTCAATCATGCTCTTCTCCAGCTTAAACTGGCAATTGGGCATCTTATCCTCGGGCTTGCCGCCAGGCCAGGACAGCTTGACGCACTCCTTGAAGGTCTTGGGCTTGTCGTCCACAAAGCTAATGGCGCACTTGCCGTTGCGCAGAATGTTCTGGGCGGTGTTGGAAGAGTTGCGGCAGGAAAGCAGAATGGCGTAAAAATCCTTGCCGGCCACATAGTAAGGCTGCACCAAAGAGTAGGGACCCAGGGTGGTGGTGCCATCTTCGCACAGGGTGCTGATGACTACGGTGGGCATAGGGAAGAACAGAGAGGTCTGATAGAAATTGTCGACTACACGCAGGTTCTCAAAACTGGACATGGCTATTCACTCCTATATCAATTTGTTTAGCAAGGGTTCAATTTCTTCCATGCCGCGGCCTGCAATGGTCCATGTCAGCAGGGCTTCGGCAATAAATTCGGCGGTAAAGTCGCTATCGCAGTATTTGCGCAGCGGGATAGCCAATTGATGGCGCAGCAAGCTGTGATAAGGGCTGGGCGCTCCGGAAAAACTGGCTACGGCTGCTTCATCTGTAAAAACAGCCTGATGCAGTGCGGTGTAGTCCAGCAACTGGCGGTGGATGCAGGTAAACACAGGCTGGGGGCTTTGGTTTTCATCCGCGGCGGATTGGATGATGGCGATGCTTTTTTGCCAGTCTTCCAGCATAAAAGCGGCTACCAGAGCATCCTTGGAGGCGAAGTAATTATACACCGTGCCTACGCCAACACCGCAGGTGGTGGCGACCGAGCGGATGGTCAGGGCGGCATAGCCCTGTTGGTGTACCTGCCGACGGGCTTCGAAAACCAACTTTTCCCGGAGATTCTCAATGATTTTAGGCATAAGCACTCCTTATATGAACACGTTCACTTAAATATAGTATAGCTATTTACTGTCCGGATGTCAAGAAAGATAAATTGTTGTTTACCAAATTTGCTGTCATTCCGAGCCAGTGCGCACACTGGCGTGGGAATCCCCCGGTTAGACAGGAAATGTAACGAAAAGTGCCCCGAAAAGTGAGGGGATTGCCACACCAGCCTGCGGGCTGGTTCGCAATGACACTTCTTTTTTGTTGCGCTAAACAACAATTTAGCTTACGATCAGAACAGAATGCAGGCGGTATAGGTGATGGTTTTTTCGCCGTGGTGGTACTGGCAGCCGTTGTCGCGGCAGACCTGGGTGACAAACAGACCGTAGCCTTCCATGGAGGCGCAGGCTTTTTCAGGGAGACGGCAGAGATCTGGGTAGGCGCAGGTTTCGCAAATGCGGCAGCCGCCGCTGCCCAGGCACAGGGCGTCCGGGTGGGTCTGCCGCAACAGGTGGGCAAGGGCGTGGAATTGGGTTAAATGCTGTTGTTCAGTACGGAGGTAGGCTTTGGTGTCGACGGTCTTTTGCGTCTGACCTACGGTTTGCAGCAGAATACCCCGGGAATAGCGGCCCATTTTTGCGGCACATTGGTCAAGTGTGCCACAGTGGGGTGGACAGGTCCAGTTTTTGCCGTAGGCACCGCATTTGTCGGCGGCGCACATATCCCGCACATCCTGCCGTGGCCGGAGGGTGTCCGCCGACAGAGGCACGGCATGGGTAAAGCCAAAAGCCAGCGCTTTTTGGCACCAGTAGTCCGCGGCGGAGGGAAAGCGGGTGTTTTTCCCGAAAAGCCTGGCAAAAGCGGCAGCGGAAGCCAGTTCCAGAAATTCCACATTCTCCGCCAGCCTTTGGGAAAGAGTCCGCAGGGACGTGTGGCAGGCAAGCAGCTTGGCACCGCCTCCGGCGGCGTTGCCTACAGGGATGATCTTATGTTCCAGAACCGGGGGCAGCAGACCGATCCGGCAGGCAGAGGCAGGATCCATGTAGTTACCGAAGGCACCTGCCAGATAGACGGTCTGGATCTGCTGCAGCGCAACGCCCAGATGGGCGGCCATGCATTCAATACCGGCGGCGATGGCACCCTTTGCCAGCTGCACCTGCCGGATATCCTCCTGGGTCAGGCAGACCCCGTCTGTCAGAGGGAGGGAGGCATCCGCACTCCGGAGCTTGCCGCCTTCCCGAAGCCAACCGGCATCCAGCGCGGCTGCCACCGCGTCCAGGATTCCGGAGCCGCAGATGCCTGCGGCTTCTCCGCCGCCGATTACGCTGCAGAGAAGCTGTCCGCCGT
>JAZRBW010000021.1:0-5978 GCA_045635305.1 Faecousia sp.
ATGCTGTTTTCCGGGACCATGCCCCGGACACAGGAGGTGGGATAGACATTGCTGTGGCGGCCGATGACCGTACCGGGATTCAGCACGCTGTTGCAGCCCACTTCCACGAAGTCGCCCAGCATGGCGCCGAATTTCTTCAGACCGGTCTCCAGCTGCTCGTCACCATTTTTCACCACCACCAGCGTCTTATCAGACTTCACATTGGAAGTAACGCTGCCGGCGCCCATATGGGCTTTGTAGCCCAGGATGCTGTCGCCCACATAATTGTAGTGAGGCACCTGGACCTTATCGAATAAAATTACATTTTTCAGTTCTACGGAGTTGCCCACCACGCAGTCTTCACCAACAAGCGCGCTGCCGCGGATAAAGGCGCAGTGACGCACCTCGGAATTTGCACCGATAATGCAGGGTGCGCCTAAATAAGCAGTAGGCGCAACGGTTGCTGTCTGATGTACCCAAACCTGGGGGCTTACCTGTATATATTCCTCGCCGAGAGAATTGCCCAGCGAGATGATCTGTTCCTTGATCCCTTTCAGCGCTTCCCAGGGATAGCGAAATTGCCGCAGATAGTCTGCTGCCATGGTGTGGCTCAGGTCGTAGAGATTTTCGATGGTGTACATAAAGAACCCAGCCTTTCTGCACGGCTTATTGCCATACACTATCAGTATACCATGCAGTTGTTAAAAAATCAATCACATTACCATTAACAGACCGTAACAAATCAAAATAAAGCAATATTTGGACTTGGTTGCACAGCTTCGTGCAACTTCCTTGCGGTTGCGATGTATGGATGAAGGGAGGTTTTTTTATGAACACAATCCAAATTTCCATTAACAACCTGATTGCAACCGCACCGGAAAATGCCGGGATCGTCAGTGAAAACAGCGGCTACCAGATCGAATTTACTTTTGACGGTGACTGGGATGCCTATATGCTGAAAACTGCCGTTTTTGTTTGGTATCAGGATTCTCTGCCCTATTGCCAAACAGTGCCTTTCAGCGGAAACGTCGTTGATGTGCCCCGGATGCACACAGCCGGAACCGTCTATGTGGGCGTAACCGCAGGAGATACCCATACCACCACACCGGCCGAGATCAAGTGCCACCGATCCATTTTGAGCAGCGGCGGACAAGAACCGGAAGCACCCTCAGAAAGTGAGTATGCCAAGCTGATGGAGCTGCTGAATGCAACACAGGGCGCATCAGCCTATGAGCTGGCGGTGTACAACGGTTACGAGGGCAGTCAAACACAGTGGTTGGAATCGCTGAAAGGAGAACCCGGTCCCCAGGGCGAGCAGGGTGTCCAGGGGCAGACCGGCCCTGCCGGCGCAGACGGGCGCACACCTGTAAGAGGCAAGGACTATTGGACATCGGCGGATAAGTCGGCCATCCTCTACACCTGCAACAACTATGTGCTGACGGAATTGGCCAGCCGCGGGCGGATCATGCCAGCCTTTGCCAGTGACATCAGCGGGTGCACCGATACGGGCAGTCTTTATGTCTTGCCGGATGGGTATTTATATGCCTATGGACAGGTAAGCACCAGCCTGGGTGACGGAACAAACCTGGCTGACCGAACCAGCCCTGATTGGCTGACGGATCAGCGTATGAGCATGGGCAGCGCGATCTATGACTGCCAAGGTGCGGTGGTAACCAATTACATTCCGGTGTCAGAGGGCGATGTCATTCGTATCAAGGCGCTGGATACGGTCAATGATATGACCAACTACCCCAATACGCCCAAGTCCGGCTGCTATGATGCGGATAAGAATGAGCTGTTTGTCAATGTTGCCCGGAGTGGCAGCGCGTATTGGACTTATGCAGTGGAGGGTGATGTGGCTGTTATCACTATTACCCATCCCGATGTTGCCTATATGCGTTTTTGCGGCGAGCCCTATGACGGCTATACAGCTGCGGATATTGTGATCACCCGCAACGAAAAGGAATTTACCGTCACCGAACAGTGGTTCAATACCAGACACGCCTTTGTTGCGGATCCGGACGGTACTTACACAACGGAAACCGGTGAAAATGCCCACGCAGAAGGCTATAAGACCAAGGCCCTTGGTGATAACACCCATGCGGAGGGCATGGAAACCACGGCAAGTGGGATTGCAGCCCACGCAGAAGGCGAGAACACCCGCGCGATTGGCGAAGCCAGCCACGCAGAGGGGTTTGACACCAGCGCACAGGGGTTTTATGCCCATGCGGAAGGGGAATGCTCGGCAGCGTTCGGGAATTTCTCCCATGCAGAGGGACAGGGAAGTGTTGCCTACGGCCCCGGTGGACACGCGGAAGGCCTGGAAGCGGAAGCAGGAGGCGAGTATTCCCATGCCGAAGGTATGTATACCGAGGCTTACGGGACTTGCGCCCACGCGGAAGGAGACTCCACGCAAGCCGAGGGGTATGCTTCTCATGCTGAGGGCGAGGGTACCATCGCGGCAGGCCAGGCACAGCATACTGAGGGCAAATGGAATATAGAGGACACGCAGGAACAGTTTGTTCACATTGTCGGTAACGGCAACAGCAGCAACCGTTCCAATGCCCACACACTGGACTGGGACGGCAATGCATGGTATGCGGGTACCGTGGCGTGTACGGGACTGATTCTGCAATCTCCTGCAGGGGCTCGCTTCCGCATTACTGTTAGCGACACCGGTACGCTGAACACAGCGCAGATCAACTAATATACAAAAAAGCAGGCGCAAGCCTGCTTTTTTGTTATCCGATTGATTTGGTCAATGCGGCGATATGCGCAGGGGTGGTGCCGCAGCAACCGCCAAGCAAGGTAGCACCCATCTGAACGCAATCAGCGCAGATGGCGGCAAAATCCGCTGGGGTCATGTCATAGTAAGCAATGCCGTCGTCGCGGATCACAGGCATACCGGCATTGGGCTTGCAAATCAGGGGAATGGACACATAACGGCGCAGCTTGGCCACCAAACCGGCGGTCATGCCATCGGCAGTGACACAGTTGAAGCCCACAGCGGCAGCACCGGAACGCTGTAACTCCTTCAGCACCGGGCCGACCTCCATGCCGGAGAATAAACTGCCGTCCGGCTGCATGGTGAACGAATACATCACAGCCCCGGCGCTTTCCAGTTCTGCAGCGGTGAGGATGGCTTCCGCTTCGTGGGGATAGAGCAGGGTTTCCGCGCCGATAATATCCACGCCGCCGTCGATGAGACCACGGATCTGTCGGCGGTAATTGTCCACAAGCAGATCGAAGCTATCTATGTTCCAACTGCCGCAGAAACTGGCCAGGGTGGTAATATCGCCGGCGATCAAACAGCCGGGGGCAGCCTCCCGGGTCAGCGCCACCAGACGGGCGTTGATCTTCTCGGTATCTTTGTCCAGACCGATGGTTTTCAGTGCGATGGGCTGTGCCTGAAAGGTGGGAGCAAAGATGATCTGAGAGCCGGCTTCGGCATATGCACGCTGCAGATTTTGCAGGATCTGGGGATGATCCAAAATCCAGGCTTCTGTGCTGCTGATTTTGGGCATACCCATCTGCCGCAGATTGGAGCCGGTGGCACCGTCTAAAAAACGCAGACCCTTGGCGATCTTTTCGTGAAATTCCTGTTTCGTCAACATTATAGCACAACCTTTGTTAAGATAAATTGTTGTTTACAATAGGACTGTCATTGCGAGGAGCGAAGCGACGTGGCAATCCCCAAAGGTTTTAGGCACAGGATTTCGGAGCACTTTCCCCATATTCCGGGGGATTGCCACACCAGTGTGCGCACTGGTTCGCAATGACCTAAATCTGGTAAATAACAATTTTTCTAATTATATCGCAAAGCACAAAAGAATGCAACAATGATTGACGAAAGCGTATCTTTCTGCTAAAATATACCCATAATCAAAATAACAAAGGAGTTTTCCCATGAAAAAGACTGTTCTTCGCGAATATGCCAAACTCATCGCCCGCGTGGGCGCCAATGTTCAGAAGGGCCAGGATGTCATCATCCATGCCGGCCTGGATCAGCCCGATTTTGTTGCCCTGGTAGTGGACGAGTGCTACAAGGCCAAGGCTCGCCGTGTTACCGTGGAGTGGAGCTATCAGCCCCTGGCCAAGCTGCACTACCGCCACCAGAGCCTGAAGACCCTGGCTAAGGTGGAAGACTGGCAGCTGGCCCGTATGCAGCACTACTGTGACACCATTCCTGCCCGTATCATGCTCAGCTCTGCTGACCCCGACGGTCTGAAGGGCATCAACATGGGTAAGATGGCCAAGGCTCGCCAGATGTCCTATCCCATCACCAAGCCCTACTCCGATGCCATGGACGGCAAGCAGCAGTGGTGCATCGCCGCTGTGCCCGGCAAGGCATGGGCCAAGAAGGTCTTCCCCGGCGAGCGCACCAGCGTTGCCGTGGAAAAGCTGTGGGAGGCCATCCTGTCCACCTCCCGTGTTGTGGAAGGCAAGAGCGCCATCCAGGCCTGGGACGAGCACAATGCCGATCTGAAGGCTCGCTGCGATTACCTGAACAATCTGGGCATTGAAAAGCTGGTCTACACCGCTGACAACGGCACCAACCTGACTGTTGGCATGATCCCCGAAGCTATTTTCTGCGGTGGCGGCGAGACCACCAAGTCCGGCGTGTACTTTAACCCCAACATTCCCACCGAGGAGTGCTTCATTTCTCCCATGAAGGGTCAGGCAGAGGGTATTGTTTATTCCACCAAGCCCCTTTCCTACCAGGGTCAGCTGATCGAGAACTTCTGGATGCGCTTCGAAGGCGGCAAGGCCGTGGAAGTGGGTGCCGAGAAGGGCGAAGAGCTGCTGAAGCAGATGGTCACCATGGATGATGGCGCCGGTTACCTGGGCGAGTGCGCTCTGGTGCCTCAGACCAGCCCCATCAACCAGACCGACCTGCTGTTCTACAACACCCTGTTCGACGAGAACGCCGTCTGCCATCTGGCTGTGGGCCGTGGCTTCAACGATACCATCCGGGATTGCCACAACAAGACCAACGAAGAATGCAAGGCTCTGGGCATCAACGAGTCCATGATCCATGTGGACTTCATGATCGGCTGTGACTCCATGAATATCGACGCTGTCTGCGCAGAAGGTAAGATTGTTCCTATCTTCCGTAACGGTAACTGGGCATTTTAATCGGTAACTGTAGGGGAGGGGAGAAACCCTCCCCTATAAACATTTTGGAGGTTTGAGCGGTGGCAGATAAAGACAAATTGCACACAGGTGAGATATATTTCCCGGGTGATCCGGAAATCCATAAGGAACAAACCGCCTGTATGGAAAAACTCTACGATTTTAATCAGACCCGGCCGTCGGAACTGGCCAAGCGCAGTGCTATGTTGAAGGAAATGTTTGCCGAAATCGGTGAAGGCTGTTATATTGAGCCGCCGCTGCACGCCAATTTCGGAGGACGCCATGTCCACTTTGGCAATTGGGTGTACGCTAACTATAATTTGACCCTGGTGGATGATACCCATATTTACGTGGGGGATGATACCATGTTTGGTCCCAATGTGATCGTTGCCACTGCTGCCCATCCGATCTGCCCGGAACTGCGGGCAAGGGGATTGCAGTTCAATATGCCGGTGCGTATTGGAAAAAATTGCTGGTTGGGCGCAGGTGTCATCGTCATGCCCGGTGTGACCATTGGGGATAATGTGGTGATTGGCGCGGGCAGCGTTGTCACCAAGGATATTCCCTCCAATGTGGTGGCGGTTGGCAATCCTTGCCGCGTTTTGCGGGAAGTTGGAGAACATGATCGGGTGTTTTATTATAAAGATCGGCAGATTCCCGCGGAACTTTTTGAAAAATAATAAAAAAAGTACTTGCATTCTGTAAATGGATGTGCTATTATATCTCAGCGATTGAAATTGCTTAGGGTTTTTATGCCCTTTTATCTAATAAGAAAGAGGTGAACAAAATGAAGGAAGGTATCCATCCCAAGTACGAACAGACCACGATCCGTTGCGCCTGTGGCAACACTTTCACCACCGGCTCCA
>JAZRBW010000022.1:0-1703 GCA_045635305.1 Faecousia sp.
CACGAATCATAGGATATTCCTCCTTTGCAATGCCTAATATTGGCTTATGGACATTCTACCAGTAAACTTGGGATTTTGCAACTACTATTTTACAAAAATAGAAAATTACTTCTGATAGCCAGGCTTGCCCAGCAGCTGGAACATATTGCGCTTATAGAATTCCACACCGGGCTGGTCGAAGGGATTGACACCCAGCATATAGGCAGATACGCCGCAGGAAAGCTCGAAGAAGTAGAACATTTCGCCCAGCTTTTTGTCATCCAGCACGCCCATATCCATGGTGATGACCGGCACGCCGCCATCCACATGGGCAGCCAGGGTGCCGCGGAATGCCTGCTCGTCCACAAAGTCCAGAGTCTTGCCGGCCAGATAGTTCAGGCCGTCCAGATCCTTCTCGTCAGCTTCCACCACTGCCAGATCGGCAGGAGGTGCAAAGCGGATCATGGTTTCAAAGATATTACGCTCGCCCTGCTGGATCATCTGACCCAGAGAGTGCAGGTCTGCAGTAAATTCTGCGGTAACAGGGAAGATACCCTTGCCGTCCTTGCCTTCGCTTTCGCCGAACAGCTGCTGCCACCAGCCGCCCATCATTTTAAAGCCAGGCTCAAAGGATTCCAGCAGCTCGATGCACTTGCCGCGGCGATACAGCAGATTACGCACAGCAGCATACAGCCACACGGGATTTTCAAAGGAACGCAGATCATAGTCATGCTTGGCATCAAAAGCGCCCTGCATCATGGCATTGATATCGATACCGGCCACAGCGATGGGCAGCAGACCTACGGGAGTCAGCACACTGAAGCGGCCGCCCACATTGGCAGGGATCACAAAGGTCTCCCAGCCCTCGTCGGTAGCCATCTGGCGCAGGGCACCCTTGCAGGGGTCAGTGATAGCGAAGATCCGCTCCTTGGCGGCAGCACCGTATTTGCGCTTCAGCATGGAAACCAGGGCGCGGGTAGCGATGGCGGGTTCCGTGGTGGTGCCGGACTTGGAGATGATGGCAATGGAAAAATCCTTGCCCTCCAGCAGACGCTTCAGCTCGTTCCAGGCACGGGTAGACAGGCCGTTACCGGCGAAGAAGATCTGGGGATTGCCCTTACCCTTACCCAGGTTATGGTTGCAGCCCTGCAGCAGTTCAATGGCGGCGCGGGGGCCCAGATAGCTGCCGCCGATGCCGATGACCACAAACACATCGGAGTTGGCACGGATACGCTGGGCTGCGGCGCTGATGCGCTGCATCTCCTCGGTAGGCTCACTGACAGGCAGATTCAGCCAGCCCAGGAAGTCATTGCCGGGGCCGTCACCCTCGGTCAGGGTCATATGGGCATTGAAAACTTCCTTCTCCAGCGCAAGCAGGTCGGGCAGGGAAACCTGTCCCCAAACATTGGAAATATCAACTTTAATCATATGATTAGCACGTCCTTTCGTTTTAGTTCTGTATATATGTTACCGCATTTTCTCAACAAACGCAAGTAAAAAAGGAAATGTTCGAAAAATTTTCCGTAAAGTATGGCTTTTTGTTTCCCGGCAGTGTATAATGGACAGGTAAATTGTTGTTTACACTAAGATATTCGGTCATTGCGAACCAGTGACCGATGTCACTGGTGTGGCAATCCCCTAAGTATTTTAGGTGCATTTCGTCACATTTTCCGTCTAACCAGGGGATTCCCACGCCAGTGTGCGCACTGGCTCGGAATGACCTA
>JAZRBW010000023.1:0-8835 GCA_045635305.1 Faecousia sp.
GCCACCGAAAGGTGGCGACGTGGCAATCCCCCGGTTAGAGGGAAAATCGTATTGAAAAGTACGATCTAAAACCTTTGGGGATCGCCACACCAGCGTGCGCGCTGGTTCGCGATGACCAAATGAGGGAACGATAAACGAAAATTTGAAGGACAGGAGTCATTTCATGCGTATTTTATATGACAGCAAGCAACTGCAATTCAAGTCGCCTTTTGGCACGCTGACCCCCGGGCAGGTTTGTACACTCCATATCCATGTACCCCATACGGTGCAGGCCAAGTCTGTGGACTGCGTTCTGCAAAAAGAGGACGGCACGCCGCTGAAGACGGTTACTATGGAATACGCAAAGAAACTGGGTGCTTATGAAATTTTCAAGGGCAGCTTTTCTTTGGAGGAGCCGGGCCTTTGCTTCTACTATTTCCGGGTGAATGGCCGCACAGGCTCTTTCCGCCTGTTCAAATACGGCGATGATACCAATATGGAGGCAGGCGCGCTGTGGCAGCTAAGCTGCATTCCGGCTGATTTTACCACCCCCGACTGGGCTAAGGGTGCTGTGATCTATCAGATCTTCCCCGACCGGTTCTACAAGGTGGGCCGCTGCGATCTTTCCGGCAAGCTGGAGCCTTATACCGTTCATCACAACTGGTTCGACGAGGTGGATTGGCGTCCTACGCCCGAGGGCCTGGTGCTGAATAACGACTTCTACGGCGGCAATTTCAAGGGCATTACCGAAAAAATGGACTATATTGCCTCCCTGGGTACCACCATTCTCTATCTGAACCCCATTTCCAAGAGCTTTTCTTCCCATCGCTATGACACCGGTGATTATAAGACCCCTGACCCCATGTTGGGTACTGAGGCTGAGTTCACCGCCCTGTGCGATGCCGCCCATGCGCGGGGCATTAAGGTAATTCTGGACGGCGTGTATTCCCATACCGGCTCGGACAGCCTGTATTTTAACCGTAAGGGACATTTTGCCGGTCTGGGCGCGTATCAGTCCCAAAAGTCTCCTTATTACGGCTGGTATGATTTCAAAGCCTGGCCCAATGCCTACACAAGCTGGTGGAATTTCGACACCCTGCCCACCGTCAACAAGATGCACCCCGACTTCATTAAGTATGTTATCACGGATGAGGACAGCGTGGTGGCTCACTGGCTGAACGCGGGCGCAGACGGCATCCGTCTGGATGTGGTGGACGAGCTGCCGGATGCTTTCGTAAAGCTGCTGAAAGACCGCATCCGGGAGTTGAAGCCCGATGCGCTGTTGATTGGCGAGGTGTGGGAGGATGCTTCCAACAAATCTGCCTACGGTGTGCGCCGCCGCTATTTCGTGGACGGCGAGCTGGACAGCGTTATGAATTATCCCTTCCGTACCGCCATCCTGCGATTCATCCGTGGCTGGGACGCCGGTAAGGAACTGAAGGATGCCGTCATGTCCATTGCGGAGAACTATCCGCCCCAGGTGCTTGCCTGTAATATGAATTTGCTGGGCACCCACGATACGGTGCGTATTCTGACGGCTCTGGTGGACGATTTTGAAGGCCCGCGGGAGCAGCAGGCCGGCCGTCGCCTTTCCCACAATCAGTTGGAGGTGGCCAGAGAGCGATTGCTGGCGGCTTCTTTCCTGCAGTACACCCTGCCCGGCAGCCCCAGCGTATACTATGGCGATGAGGCGCTGATGGAGGGCCATAAGGATCCCTTTAACCGCCGCACCTTCCCCTGGGGACATGAGGATCGGGAGCTGCAGCAGCATTTCCGCCGTCTGGGTCAATTGAAGACAGAAAACGCAGCGCTGCGTCTGGGCGACATCCAGTTCTTCCAGGCAGGGGACAAGCATCTGGGCTTTACCCGCAGCTACGAAGGGAAAACACTGCGCATCTATTGCAACCGCAGCGCGGATAGCTGGGAAATTCCTGCCGGCAAGCTGTTGCTGGGTTACAATTTGCAGGTGGTGGCGCCGGACTGGCTCACCGTAGGCCCCAGAGGCTTCTGCATTGTGGAGGAATAACATGGAAAAGTTTATTACCGGCTACTGCCGCTGTATCGACAAAAGCCGTATCGTGCTCTTAGAAGATGGCGAAGCGGACTGCGAATACGCAAATTGCCCCTATAAAGAGAATTGTCCCATCGGTAAGGAAATCACTGCCCTTTTAGAGCAGTAAATTGGAATTTATCGTTCCCCCATTAGGTCATTGCGAGGAGCGAAGCGACGTGGCAATCCCCCGCTTAGGAACAAAAACGCATCGAAAAGTACTGTCTAAAACCTTTGGGGATTGCCACACCAGTGTGCGCACTGGTTCGCAATGACCCTTAGTCGAAACGATAAACGATAATTTGAAACGGGAGGAATTTTATGCGCATTCTGCATTTGACCCGAAAGGATTACAAAACCAGCGCCTGGTCCGGCGGTACGACCACAGAGCTGTTCATCTGGCCGAAGGGTGCGGATTATGCCAAACGGGAATTTACCTTCCGGGTCAGCTCTGCTGCCGTGGAGCTGGCAGAAAGCGATTTTACGCCGCTGGCTGGCGTGATGCGCTGGATTACGCCCATCAGCGGCGGATTTACGCTGACCCATCCGGGAAAAACACCGGTGGTCATGTCGCCTCTGGATGCACCCTATTCTTTTTCCGGTGAGGAGGCTACCCATTGTGAGGGTCGGGCCACGGATTTCAATCTGATGCTGAAGGGCGTTGCCGGTGAAATGGCAATTTGCCATGACGAAACGGCTGTTTTGCCCGGTTTCAACTGCTTTTATGCGTTGGAAGACACTGTTTTTCAACTGAATGGCCAGCATGGGATGGCAGCCGGGGATTTGCTGATCGTGTTTTCGCGCCGGGAAAGCAGGATTGATTTAGGCGACCAACCGGTCATCGTCTGTCGGGTGGAGGCAACGCAATGGGAAAATTTGTAATTCGCCAGGTGGCCACCGGGATCAAGTTTGATCTGAAGGCTGCTAACGGTGAAACCGTTGCTACTTCGGAGGTCTACAAGACGGAAGCGGCCTGCCGCAAGGGCGTGGAAAGCGTGTGCCGCAGCGTGCCAAAAGCAAAGCTGGAGGACAGGACCCACCCGGAGCATCCGGTGCTGACCAACCCCAAATTTGTGCTGTATACGGATAAAGCGGGCAATTTTCGCTTTCGCCTCTGTGCCAGAAACGGAAACATTATTGCGGTTTCCGAGGCCTATACCACCAAAATCGCCTGTCTGGAGGGCATTGAAAGCGTAAAAAATAATGTAATTTCTTCAGAAAATTCGGAAAATTGCGGAAATTGTTATTGACCTGGCAGAATTTATCGGTTATAATACCCTAGTATGACTATCTATAGTCGGTTGCTACGGCCTTTTTTGGCCGCTGAGCATATATGTTTATAATGACAGGAGGTGTACCGAATGAAGCGTACCTATCAGCCCACTAAGCGCCACCGTTCCAAGGTTCATGGCTTCCGCCAGAGAATGGCTACTGCTAACGGCCGCAAGGTTCTGGCTCGTCGCCGTGCAAAGGGCCGCAAGGTTCTGTCCGCCTGATGAAACAAGCTGCATCGAGAGCAGCAGCCAGGCAAACGGGGAGACTGTGCGGGGCGAGTTTGTCGCCCCGCCCCCTTTTTTATTGGGCAGGTCTTCGAATATGTCTGATCGTTTGGCACCGGATCTTTTTCCGCAATGCTGTGTTTTGAAAGCCTTGAAATACACAAAGTATTCCTGCGGCTTTCAACCTTGCCTTGCGAAAAAATCTCTCGCTGCCCAATCGATCCGCCCCATTCTCAGCCCTGCCTGATGTGTGACGTTTTCCACACAGTTGGGAGAATGATTCTCCATGTTCTCTATAACTTAGAGGAGAATGACCATGAAATTTTCCGCATCGCTAAAACTCAACCACATTTTCCGGCGGCTTTACAACAGCCAGGGACAGGCCAATGGCTACCTGGTACTGTACGCGCGGCGAAACCGCACCGAGGGCAATCGGGTCGGTATCACCGTCAGCAAGAAGTTGGGTAAGGCCCACGTACGCAACCGCGTGCGCCGCCGTTTTCGGGAAATCTATCGTTTGAACGAAGACAAGTTCCAGCCCGGCTGGGATATTGTTGTGGTTGCCAGGACCCGGTCCATCGATGCACCCTTCGCAAAACTTACCGCTGCCTATCTGCAATTGGCAGAAAAGGCAGGGATCCTGCGCAGCGCGCAGGAGGGAAAACAATGATGAAAAAGCTGTTTCTTTGTCTGATCCGCTTCTACCAGAAGCGAATTTCCCCGCTATCCCCGCCGCGATGCAGATATTATCCTACCTGCTCGCGCTATGCTTACCAAGCTATTAACAAATATGGGGCCCTGAAGGGCGGCTGGCTGGCCTTGAAGCGGTTTATGCGCTGCCATCCCTTCTCTAAACACGATTATTACGACCCGGTCCCATGACTTCCAAGGAGGAACGTCAATGTTTGAAATCAAATTCTTACAGGACGCATTCGGCTATGTGCTGGACTGGCTGTACCAGCTGACGCTGAACTACGGTGTGTCCCTGATCCTGTTTGCTATTGTTGTGCGTCTGGTTTTGATGCCCATCAATGCCAAGAGCAAAAAGAGCATGATGAAAATGTCACGTCTGCAGCCCCGGATCCAGGAGATCCAGCGCAAGTACGCGGACGACAAGGTGAAGCAGAATGAGGCCATTCAGAAGCTGCAGCAGGAAGAAGGCGCTTCCATGGGCTGCGGCGGCTGTCTGTGGAGCCTGCTGCCTCTGTTCATTATGATCCCGCTGTACCACGTGGTCCGCGAACCCATTACCTATGTGCTTCACGAGAGCGATGAGGTTGTCAATGCCATTATTACGGTGATGAAGGATGCCAAACTCGATTTCGGCTCCAATAACTATTATGAGCAGATGGTGGCAGCATCTCACCTGAAGGAATTTGCTGAGGCCATCAAGGCCGCCGGTATTGAGGCGTCTGAGCGCACCCTGGAGGGCCTGAACTTTGGCCTGCTGGGTATCAACCTGAACCAGATCCCTGTCTGGCAGTTCTGGACCTGGCGCAGCTGGAGTGCCGCCGGTGGCGCGCTGATTCCTGTGCTGTCTGCCGGCAGCCAGGTGCTGCAGATGTGGCTGACCCAGCGCTCCAATAACTCCGTCATCACTAACAAGGACGGCGTGCAGGATAAGGAAGTTGCCAAGAATTCTCAGAGTGCCCAGCAGGGCAAGCTGATGATGTGGCTGATGCCTGCTATGAGCCTGCTCATCGGCTTCGGCGTGCCTGCCGCACTGAGCCTGTACTGGTTCATCGGCGGTGTTGTGAGCATGATCGAAAACCACTTCATGACCAACCATTACCGCAAGATCTACGACGCAGAAGATGCCATTCGCCTGCAGGCCGCTCTGGAGCGTGAGCGCGAAGAGGCCGAGCGCGAGCGTATCCGCGCCGAAAAGCGTGCCGCCAACCCCGATGGTATCACCGCGAACACCAGCAAGAAGAAGCTGCAGCAGAAGCAGAGGGCCGAAGAAGAGGCTGCACGTGCCGCTGCTGCCAAGGAATATGCTGCCAGAAAGGGCCTAACAGAAGAGGTGGAGGAGCAGGAGAGCGAGACTCCGTCCGGCGTCTCTGACCGGCCTTATTGCAAGGGCCGCGCCTACGACCCCAACCGTTACAATTCTTCGGAGGAATAATCACAATGGAAAAAACTCTCATTGCCACCGGCAAGACCATCGATCTTGCCATTGAGGCGGCACTGCAGCAGCTGGCTCTGGATCGCGACAGTGTATCCGTGCTGGTTTTGCAGAAGGAAAAGGCCGGCTTTCTGGGCTTCGGCGCACAGCCTGCCAAGGTGCAGGTGACCTACGAGGTGCCCGATCCCGTCGTTGTTCCTGAAAAGCCCAAGAGCGCGCTGGGCAGTGCCTCCCGTTCCAATAAGGCCAAGGTGAACAACCCCGCGCCCGCCCCCAAGAAGGAAGAACCCAAGCCCCAGCCTAAGAAGGAGCAGCCTAAGAAGGCCGAGCCCAAGAAGGAAGCTCCCAAAAAGGAATCCAAGCCCAAGGCAGAAGCCCCCAAGGCAGCTGCTGAGCCCAAGTTTTATGCCCCTGCTGCCGAGGGCAGCGTGGAGCAGAAGATCGAGATCTTTGTCAAGGGTCTGCTGGAGCACATGGATTCCAACGCTGTGCCCCATGCTACCCGCCGTGACGACAATACTTACCATGTGGAACTGGTAGGTGAGGATCTGGGCTACCTGATCGGCCGTCGCGGTGATACCCTGGATGCCATCCAGCATCTGTGCAACTACTCTGTTGGCCGCAATGTGGAAGGCCATATCCGCATCAATGTGGATGCCGAGGACTACCGCGCCAAGCGGGAGGACAGCCTGCGTAAGTATGCCCGCAAGAAGGCTCAGCAGGTGCTGAAGGCTCGCCGCCGCACTACCCTGGAGCCCATGAATGCTTACGAGCGTCATGTGATCCACTCTTCCCTGCAGGATATGGAAAACATCACCACCCATTCCACCGGCACCGAACCCAACCGCCGCGTGGTCATCGAGTATGTCCGCTAATCGCATCAAAACACCGCCTTCGGGCGGTGTTTTTGCTATTTCCCTTTATTTTGCGGGGCGATCTGGAGCAGTTTCCAAAAAATTTATAAATTAGGGGCAGACAAGCGGGAAAAACTATGCTATACTAAACAAAACTATACCCTGTATAAAGGAGGGCATCCTTTTGCGATATTGGCGTGGATACTTAACAGCAGGCATCCTGGCTGTGATCACCTACGGCTTGACTGCGCTGGCCAAGCGGTTTTCGGTGCTGGTGGATGCGTTCTATCCGTTTTTGACCCGGGAGATCCAAACCACGCTGGCCGCCTGGTCAGCTACGGTGGATGTGACCGTCTGGCAGCTGGCGCTGATGCTGATCATTCTGGGGCTTTTGCTGACGGTGGTGCTGATGATAGCGCTGAAATGGAATTTCTTTCAGTGGTTTGGCTGGGTTCTGGCCGGTGCATCTCTGATTTGGCTGCTGCACACCGGCGTTTACGGTCTGAATTATTATGCCGGCCCCTTGAGCGAGGATATACACCTGGAAAGCTACGACTTTACGGTGGAGGATCTGGCAGATGCCACCATCTATTTCCGGGATAAGGCCAATGCGATGGCGCTGGAAATGCCCCGGGATGAGGCGGGCAATTTGATTTATTCCGATTTTGCCACTCTGGCAAATCAGGCGGGCCAGGGCTTCCACACCCTGACCTACGAGCACTCCGGCTCGGTGTTTGCCGGTTCGCTGGAGCCGGTGAAGGAGCTGGCCTGGGCAGATTTGTATACCGCCATGGGCATTACCGGTATCACCATGCCCCTGACCGGTGAGGCTGCGGTCAATCCCCAGATCCCTGCGGTGTCCATGCCCTTTACCATGTGTCATGAAATGGCACACCGGATGTGCATTGCCCGGGAGGATGATGCCAACTTTGCCGCCTTCCTGGCCTGCCTGGTCAACGAGGATCGGCAGTTCCAGTATTCGGCCTATTATATGGCCTATCGCTACTGCTACAGCGCGTTGCTCTCTGCCGGCACCGGCGAGGCGGCTGCTGCGGCTGCCCGAATTGACCTGGAGGTCAATTCCTACCTGCGCTACGATCTGAAAACCTATGACCGGTTCTTTACCAGCAATCGCAGCGAGATGGCTACGGATCTTGCCAACGCCGCCAACGATGCCTATATTAAGCTCAGCGGTGACGGCAACGGCACCGATAGCTATGGCCGGGTGGCAACGGATTTGGTCAACTGGTATATCGATGTGATGGTCATGCCCTATGTGGATCAGCGGGAGGAATCCGGCTTCGATCCGCTGGACAAAGAGTATATCGATGGTATTTTGGGGAACGGCTGATGGAAAAAATGTATGAAACCTTGGTGGCGGGCTTGGATCGCTTGGGCCTGCCCCTTTCTGAGGATACCTGCCGCACCCTCTGCGCGTTTGGCGAAGCGGTGGTGGAGCAGAATAAGGTGATGAATCTGACTGCTATTACCGAGCCGGAGGCGGTGGCAAAGCTGCACCTGCTGGACAGTGTCAGCGTGCTCAAGTGCGCGGAGCTGAGAGGTAAAAAGCTGATTGATGTGGGCTGCGGTGCCGGTTTTCCCGGTGTGCCGCTGAAGATTGCCTGCCCGGAAGTGGAGCTGACATTGCTGGACAGCCTGGGCAAGCGGATGAACTGGCTGGCGGCCACCCTGCCGGGTCTGGGTGTTCAGGCCAATTACATCACCGGCCGTGCGGAAGAAGCGGTTGCCCAGGGGCGGGAAGCCTATGATTTTGCCTCCAGCCGGGCTGTGGCAAGGCTGAATATTCTGCTGGAACTGACGGCGCCTTTCGTTAAGGTGGGCGGTGCGGTGCTGGCCATGAAGGGCTCTGCCGCGGCGGAAGAGCTGGAGGAAGCGAAAGGTGCTGTCGCAAAATTGGGGCTGAAGCTGGAAGGTATCCATCATTTCCCGGTGGATGGGGCGGATCATGCGGTGATCGTGCTGCGAAAAGTCAAGCCTACCCCGACCCAGTATCCCAGACGATACGCCAAGATCAAACAGTTTCCCCTATAATATACTATATAATAATGTAAGGAAGCGGCAAACGCCGCTTCCTTTTTGCGCATAAATTGGGATTTATCGCACACCTTTCGGCGTGCTGTAGGGAACGCTGTCCTCAGCGTTCCGACCGCGAAGCGGCATTTTTTGATGCAAGTTAACGATTTAGGGGGCATCGAACCCCCTAAATCGTTTCGGAACGCTGAGGACACCGTTCCCTACGGGCGTGTTTGAAACGCAGCGATAAACGAAAATTTGAAATTAAGGAGGCAAAATATGGAAATCAAGAAG
>JAZRBW010000024.1:0-3554 GCA_045635305.1 Faecousia sp.
GAGCCGCCAAAAGGCGGCGACGTGGCAATCCCCAAAGGTTTTAGACACAGGATTTCGGAGCATTTTCCGTCTAACCAGGGGATTCCCACGCCAGTGTGCGCACTGGCTCGGAATGACCTAAAACTGGTAAACAACAATTTACCTTACTAAAGAAAAATGGCTAGCCCGGTTGGGTTAGCCATTTTGTATTCGCTTACAGCCAGCCGGGATTTTCCGACTCTGCCTTGCGGCTGCGCAGCAGCAAAGCCTTCACAGCCTCGTCAGCGGAGGCATCCTCGTAGAGCACCTTGTAGGCCGCTTCCGTGATGGGCATATCCACGCCCATCTTCTTGCCCAGGAAATAGGCGGATTTCGCGGCATAGTAGCCTTCCACCACAGCACCAATCTCCTGCATAGCCTGCTGAGTCTTCTTACCCTGGCCGATCAAAATACCGGCACGGCGATTACGGGAGTGCATGGAAGTGCAGGTTACGATCAGATCACCCACGCCTGCCAGACCCGTGAAGGTTTCCTTCTTAGCACCCAGGGCAACACCCAGGCGGGCAACCTCCGTCAGGCCTCTGGTCATCAGCATGGCCTTGGTATTGTCACCATAGCCCAGACCGTCGGTCACACCGGCGCAAAGGGCAATGATATTTTTCAGCGCAGCACCCAACTCAGCACCCACAGAATCATCGCTGGTGTAAACACGCAGAACATCGGACATAAAAGCATCCTGCACAAACTCTGTCAGTTCCTTATTGGGGCTGGCAGCCAGCAATCCGGTAGGGACACCCATAGAAACTTCCTCAGCATGGCTGGGGCCTGTCAGAACCACCACTTCCCTGCCGGTCTCCTCTGCCACCACCTGGCTCATGCGCAGATGGGTACCGTCCTCCAGACCCTTGGTAATGGACACAACCACGGCATCCTCATCAATATAGGGCGCGGTAGCCCTAGCAACCGCACGGGCCGGGAAAGAGGGAGAAGCCATGACGACCAGCTTGCAGCCGCGGACACAGTCGTAATCACCGCTGATTTTCAGTCCCTGGGGCAGCTCGGCACCGGGAAGCCGCGGATTGTGACGGGTTGTCTCCATTTCCTCGATGAGGTTGGTTTCAAAGGTCCACATGGTCACATCGTGACCGTTTTTACACAGGCGGATGGCCAGGGCCGTACCCCAGGCACCGCTGCCAACAACTGCTGCTTTCATTTTTTGACACCTCTTTTGAAAAGATCAGTCTTGCGCTCCTGGCCCTTCACCAGACGCTGAATGTTTCCCCTGTGCATAAACACAGTCAGAACGCTCATAAACATACCGCCCAGGCAGACCCACAGGTTATCATAATAGAAAACCACAAAGCCGACGCCGAAGGTGATCGCTGCCAGCACGCTGCCCAAGGAGACATACCGGGTCAGAAGATACGCCAGGAAAAATACCGCACCAATCATCAATCCGATACGCCAGTCGATCATAAAGGCAACAAACCAGCCGCTTAGAATACCTTTGCCGCCACGGAAGCCCTGCAGCGCCGGGAAATCATGTCCAAGCATAACACACATACCGCCCAAAACCCGACCTTCCAGGCCAAAGCCGTATGGAGCCAGCATACATCCGGCCAGCAGGCAGGCCAAAATTGCCTTGGTTACGTCAATAACAATCACCAATGCAGAACGACCCGCGCCGTAATTGCGTATGAAATTGGTCAATCCTGCGTTACCGCTGCCATGCGCACGGACATCGTCGCCCAGCATCGCTGACACGCAAATTGCCCCGTTATGGTTACCCAGAAAATAACAGGCAAGGGCTGCGGTAAGAATGGAAAGGAACATGGTTATTCCTCCTTGTCGCCCTTCTGGCGGATCGTGATACGAATGGGTGTACCCTCCAGGCCAAATACATCACGGATCTGATTTTCCAGATAACGCTGATAAGAGAAATGGAACAGACGGGCATCATTGCAGAAAATAACAAAGTGCGGGGGCTTGGTGCTGGCCTGGGTCATGTAGTAGATCTTCAACCGGCGACCCTTATCAGAGGGGGGCTGCACACGGGCAGTCGCCTCCGCCAGAACGGAGTTCAGCGCACCGGTAGTAATACGGCTGGTATTCTGCTTGTTGACCTCCTGGATCAGGAGGAAGAGCTTATCCACACGCTGGCCGGTCAAGGCGGACAGGAACACCACAGGGGCATAGGGCATATAGCTCAGGCCATCCCGAACGGCAGCTTCCTTATCGCGCATGGTATTGGTTTCCTTGTCAGCAACCGCATCCCACTTGTTGACCACGATAATGGCAGCCTTGCCGGCTTCATGGACCAGACCGGCGATTTTGGTGTCCTGTTCGGTAACGCCGTCATTGGCATCGATAAGGATCAGGCACACATCTGCCCGCTCGATGGCATTGATGGAGCGCATATTGGAATACTTTTCAATGGCGTCATCCACCTTGGATTTACGGCGCATACCGGCAGTATCGATCAGACAATACTTACCGGTCTCATTTTCGAAATAGCTGTCGATGGCATCCCGGGTTGTGCCTGCAATGTTGGAAACAATGACACGCTCTTCGCCCAGAATACGGTTCAGGAGGCTGGACTTGCCCACATTGGGCTTGCCCACGATGGCCACCTTGATGATCTCGCTCTCCTCTTCCTCCTCCGTTTCCTCGGGGAACTGCTCCAGACACCAGTCCAGCAGGTCACCGGTACCGTGGCCGTGGACGGCAGAGGTTTCAAACAGATCACCGATGCCCAAAGAGTAGAACTCATACACATCGGGATTCACATGGCCAATGGAGTCGCACTTGTTGACAGCCAGTGCCACGGGTTTATTGGACTTACGCAGCATGGTTGCCACATCCTGGTCGGCAGCGGTGACACCGCTGCGCACATCCACCACCATGACGATGCAATCGGCCAGTTCAATGCCGATCTCAGCCTGGCGACGCATGAATTTGAGCATATCATTTTCGGTATTGGGCTCAATACCGCCGGTATCCACCAGGCTGAAGGTGCGGCCGCACCACTCGCAATCGCCATAGATCCGGTCGCGGGTCACACCAGGCGTATCCTCCACGATGGAGGTGCGGTGGCCGGTGAGCTTATTGAACAACATGGACTTGCCCACATTGGGACGGCCAACAATGGCCACTAAGGGTTTTGCCATGAGGATCACTTCCTTTCTTGGAATATTATGCCACAAAAGTAAGAATAAATCAATGCAAATATTTTTGACGGTTTCGAAAGATAAATTGTTGTTTACCAGGTTTAGGTCATTCCGAGCCAGTGCGCACACTGGCGTGGGAATCCCCTAAATTAGAGGAAAAACCTCCCGGAAACCTATGGGGATTGCCACACCAGTGACATCTGTCACTGGTTCGCAATGACCGAGTATCGTAGCGCAAACAACAATTTACCTTACCAAACCCATACTAAGGAAAAAGAGGAAGGCGAAGCCTTCCTCTGCGTGTTTTCCTGCCTTAGTCAGCCTTGGCGGCCAGGACCTGACGGCCATTGTAGTTACCGCAAGCCTTGCAGGCTCTGTGGGGCATAACGGGTTCGCCGCACTTGGAGC